>JALWSN010000450.1 GCA_027080245.1 Ignavibacteriales bacterium
CAAAATTGTGGTGCGAGAAAAAGGATGCGCTAATTGCCATTTCCGTGGGAGCAAAATAGCGCCGAATTTAATGAAACAGGTGAAATTTTCTTCTCCCGTCGAGCTAATTCAAAAAATGTGGAATCACGGCGCTAAGATGGAGGATAAGATAATTACTTATAATTTTCAATGGCCAAAACTTACCGAAGAAGAAATGCGCGATTTGTACGAGTATTTAACTGAAAATTGCAATAAAGGTAAACAAAATGAAAACAAGTAAAGAAATCTTAATTCTTGTTTGGTTTTTCTTATTAGCATCCTTGCAATTAAGTTTGGCTAAAGAAGCGCGTAACCCCCTTAAAAACAGTTGCTTAACGTGCCACAAGGAAAACGATATTTTGCCGGAAGATTTTAACGGCAAAGATATTCACATCAGGAAAGGCATTGCTTGCTCCGGCTGCCACGGCGGTAATCCAAACAGCGACGACGCCGAAATTGCAATGAGCAAAAAGTACGGTTTCAAGGGCGTTCCAAGTAAAAAAGATATTCCAAAATTTTGCGGCAGGTGCCATTCAAATATTAAGTTCATGCGCAAATACAATCCGATGATTAAAACCGACCAGGTTCAACAATATTTTACAAGCAAGCACGGACAGTTGCTTAAAAAAGGAGACGAGAACGTTGCCGTTTGCACAAGTTGCCACACGGCGCATTCAATTTTCCCTCCCACGGAAGGCGAATCGACCGTATATGCATTGAACGTGCCACGAACTTGCAACAAATGCCACGGAAATTCAAAATTAATGGATAAATACAATCTTAACACAAATCAATTTGATGAATACAAAAACAGCGTTCACGGCAAAGCGCTTCTTGAAGAAAAAGATTTTAGCGCTCCGGCTTGCAACGATTGTCACGGCAACCACGGTGCTTTACCGCCAAAAACACCTTCGATTGTTTACGTTTGCGGCAATTGCCATATTAATAACTACGCATATTTCAAACAAACAAAAATGGCGCAAGCGTTTGCGCGGCACAATTTCCACGGCTGCGTTGAATGCCACGGAAATCACGCGATTAAAAAGCCCATTGACGACAATGTTGGCAATGGTCCCAGAGCC
This sequence comes from Ignavibacteriales bacterium, assembly GCA_027080245.1. Lineage (GTDB taxonomy): Bacteria > Bacteroidota > Ignavibacteria > Ignavibacteriales > Melioribacteraceae > WFQV01. The sequence continues at coordinate 1,101 of JALWSN010000450.1, forward strand.
TTTTGCATTCGATGCCACATTAGCGGCAGCAAAGGCTTGGCCGTTGCGGCGGCAATTAACAATAAATTGCGGCTTTTGAATGTTTTAATTGATTCGGCTAAAAATTTGGAAAAGAAAGTGATTTCTTTTGGAATGGACGACGAAAATATTTATTTTGACGTAAAGGATGTTAAACACGTTTTAATTAAAGCAAGAACAACCGTTCACACTTTTGATTCTGCAAAAGTAAACAAAGTTGCAGCTAAAGGAATTCAAATAGCTCAAAAAGCAATTTGGGAAGCTAATTCAAAAATAGACGAATATTATTCTCGCAAACGGTATTTAGTTGCTGCTTCCTCAATTTTTACGCTCTTTTTAATTATCCTTTACATTAAATTCCGCTCGTCAAAAAAAGAAAAAGAATAAGCTTGTTAAAGCATCTTTGCCCATTTTACTGAAGGCGCCTCAATTCACAGGATGAGTGATTCTTGGATGATTGAATGAGAGGATGATTGACGTTCGATTGGGATTGAGTGTTTTATGAAACAATTCCTACGCAATAAGAATATTCGATTTTTCATTTAAAACCCTATGCTATTGTTCATTTCCTCGCGGTTCGCAAATAGTTTCCTCACCCTCGCATTTTGCTGAGGGTTCGGAAACTAATCAGCGCATTTTCCATTTAAAAAATCAACCAAGAACCAAGAACTACGAACTAAGAACAAAAAGTTTTAGAAACAAAATCTACTCCCTCCATCCACCATCCACTTGTCCATTCATAAAAAAATAGGCTAAAGGCAAAATCTCCTTTTAAAAAAAATCCCCGGGGAACGCCCCAGGGAATTTTAATGAATCTAAGAGAGAGGAAAAATTAGTTATCTCTAATTAAAACGCCGTTACTTCGTACCTTGTATTCGGATTTACCAACCGTATCTTCGTCCAATTTGAAATGTGAAATCGCATCACTTAAATCTACTGTTAGTCTCTGCAAATTCTCCGAAGCTTCGGCAATTTGTTGAATACCTAACGCCGTCTCGTTTACTACGTTGTTTATCGCTTCCATATTAGCCGCAATTTGTTCGGAAGTGCTCGATTGCTGCTCGCTTGCCGCGGCAACTTGATTGATTTCGCTTGCGACGTTTTCGGCGCTTTCCAATATTCTAACGAAAACAGCTTCAATTTCTTCGGCCAAAGCGGCTCCTTTGTTAACCACCTCTTTGGCGTTTTCCATCGACTCGTCCGCTTGTTTGGCTTCCCCCTGAATAGCTTTAATAGTGTCAGCAATTTCCTTTGTGGCTTTGGTAGTCCTTTCGGCTAATTTTCTTACCTCGTCGGCAACTACGGCAAATCCCCTGCCGTGTTCGCCTGCTCGCGCGGCTTCAATTGCGGCGTTCAATGCCAGCAAATTCGTCTGGTCTGCAATTTCATCAATCATTTTAGTTATTTCGTCGATTTGATTTGCCTTTTGCGTTAGCGAAGTAATTACCTCGTCTATTTCCATCGTCGCCGAAAGAATATCTTTCATGCCGTTCTTAGTTTCCTGTATTTTAGCTTCCCCTTCCTTTGCCGTGTCGCTCGATTCCTTTGATGCCGAAGCCGCTCTGTTTGCATTTTGAGCTGTTTCAACTATTGTTTTGGTAATCTCTTCAATTGCCGAGGCGACTTCCGCGGTTTGACTGCTCTGCTCCTGCGCGCCGGCTGCCATTTCTTCGGCGCTCGAGGAAATTTGCGTTCCTGCGCTGGCCGTCGCTTCTACCATTTCTTTAACGTGTAAAATTATTTGTTTTATTTTTTTAACCGTTTCGTTAAAAGAAACAAACAATCTGGCAATTACGTCACCTTGTTTTTCAGGCTCTACCTGAACGTTCAAATCCCCTTTTGCAAACTTATCCATTGCTTCCATTAACTTGTTAGTGCTACGATCCAAGTATTTTTCAATCTCTTTAACATTTGAAACATCCGCCACGTATTCCATTGCTCCAAGTAGTTCGCCTGATTTATTGAATATTGGGGTTCCGGTGTACATTATGTCCATTTCTTTACCATCAGGTCTTGCCACTTGTTCCGCTCCGTAAACTTTTTTATCCCTCATTGCCTGATGTAAACGGCATTGTTCCGTATTGCAATGGTCTGCGTGCATTAAGTCGTAACACTTGCTGGCAAAGCATTCTTCTTTGGTTTTCCCAACTAATTTAATGCCGAATTTGTTTATGTATTGAATGTTGTATTCTTTGTCGATGATAATTACGGGCGTGGGCAAATTGTCGAGATAACTAATTTGCAGTCCAATTTGTTCAACCATCTTATTCATTACTTTGCTGAGCATGCCGATTTCGTCGTTAGACTCCGCGGTTATTTCAACATTAATATCGCCATTAGCAAAGGCTTCAGCCTTTTCCGTTAGATAAATAATAGGGCGCGTAATTAATTTAGCAACGAAAATAGAAAGGAAAATAGCTATTAAAATTGAAATAAATGTAATTAGATGAGTAAAACTTCCCCAAAAAGAAGCGTTTTTCATTACTTTAGCCATAAAATCATCAAGTATAGGCT
>JALWSN010000451.1 GCA_027080245.1 Ignavibacteriales bacterium
CCCAGAGAGCGCAAGGAACGCAGTTTGGTTTTGAGAACAACAAACAACAACGAAAAATAGAGCCCAAGCGGATCGGAACTAAAAATGGATAACTGCATGGATGCATCGGTAAATTAATAAGGTCTCCTTTCTTTTTGAAAAGTTCATTTTTTCTACTAAATTTATTGGTAGTAACTTATAAAAGAAAGCGAGACCTTATTAATTTACCGGTCCAATCATCCAAAAGAGGTGGGGGGGTGGAAAAAACCATCCCGTTAATCCCTGGCTTTAGCAACGCTACACCTATGGGAGAGCCGTGGGGATTAGCTGGCAGAACTAAAATGACTTGAATTTTTAATTCGCAAAGCGCTTTGATTAGCCGAGTGGTACGAAAACTCAAAAGTTCAATTGCATTCCAACAGAAAAAATATTTTGATTTACCCGAATTATTTATTTAAATTTGTAGTTCTAAATTAGAATTATTGGAGGAACGATGTTCGCAGTTGTTGAAATTCAAGGACAACAGTTTAAGCTAAGCAAGGACGAAAAACATTACGTGCCAAGGCTGAAAGCCGAACCCGAAGAAGAAGTAACGTTCGACAAAGTATTGCTTTATTCCGACGGCAACGAAACAAAAATTGGCGCGCCTGTGATTGAAGGAATGAAAGTAACGGCTAAAGTATTGGAGCATGTTAAAGACGACAAAGTGATTGTCTTCAAAAAGAAAAGACGTAAATCTTACAAAAAGAAAAACACTCACAGGCAAAGGCTAACACGTATTGAAATTTTAAATATAAGTTAATTTTGCGGAGGAAATAATGGCTCATAAAAAAGGTCAAGGTTCATCGAGAAACGGAAGAGACAGCAACCCTAAATTTTTAGGCGTTAAAAGATTTGGCGGCGAAAGGGTAACGGCCGGTTCCATTTTGGTTCGTCAGCGCGGAACAAAATTTCATCCCGGCGCCAATGTAGGCAAAGGCGGAGACGACACGCTTTTTGCTAAAATAGATGGCTTTGTAAAATTCGAAACAAAAAGAAACAATCGAAAATTCGTAAGCGTTTACGAATCCCTTTAATTTTTAGCCCCGCGTTGCGGGGCTTTCTTTTTTGCTGCGTCGGTGTTCCAAACTCTTCAATCCCAAGCTTCTAAACCCCTAAACTCCTAAACCTCTAAACTTCAAACAATAAAACATTTCAAGTTTAATTACTAAAAATATTTTACAAAAACCCTCCCATTTAATTTTTTCAATTGTAACTATCCTCTAATTGTCTTAATTTTTCGAATGTGAATCAATAAAAAATTGCAGGGAAAAAAGATGAAAATTAAAGCGGCAGACAGAACGGAAAACATTAAATATGCAATCAGGGACATTTTATTAATTGCCGACGAAGTTGCTAAAACAGGCAAAGAGATGCTTTACTTAAACATTGGCGATCCGAACATTTACGATTTTTCGACTCCCCGGCACATGATTGAAGCCACGTACAAAGCAATGTTGGAGAATCATTGCGGTTACGCGCCTTCCTCGGGAACCCAAGACGCAAGGGATTCCATAGCCAGAGAAGCGGAGCGAAAGGGAATAAAAAACGTTTTGGATATTTTTGTTACTACGGGCGCTTCGGAAGCAATCGACATTTGCTTGACTGCGCTGGTAAACAGCGGCGAAAATATTCTTACCCCAACGCCAGGCTACCCCCTCTACACGGCTATTCAAAGCAAACTTCAGCTGGTAGAAAATCCTTACTACCTCGACGAATCAAACGGATGGCAACCGAGCATTGATGACATTAAAAACAAAATTAACGACAAAACAAGAGCGATTATTATTATTAACCCGAACAACCCAACTGGTTCAAATGCCTCGCGGGAAACTCTGGAAGAATTGGTGAATTTAGCATTAGAAAACAACCTCGTGATTTTTGCCGATGAAATTTACGATAAGCTTTTAATGGACGGCGAGGAGCATATCTCTCTTGCTTCAATTAATCCAGAGGCGCCCGTAATTACTTTCGGAGGACTTTCCAAAAACTACCTTGCGCCTGGTTGGAGGATTGGCTGGGGAATAGTTAGCGGAAACAGAAATATTCTCTTCGATTACATTGAAGCGATTAACAAAATTTTGCGTTCGAGGCTTTCGGCAAATCACCCAGAGATGTACGCCATTCCCGCTGCGTTGGACGGCGATCAATCTCACTTAACTGAAGTTGTTGCAAAGCTTACCCGCAGACGCAACATGACGGTGGAGATGTTGAACGACATCGAAGGAATTAGTTGCGAAGTGCCGCGCGGAGCGTTTTACGCATTCCCCCGTCTGCACATCCAAAACGACGATAATCATTTTGTAGCGGAATTAATTAAAGAAACGGGAGTAGTGGTTGTGCCGGGTTCGGGATTTGGACAGGAGCCGGGGACAAAACATTTCCGATTGGTATTTTTGCCGGACGAAGAGACTTTGCAAAAGGCTTACGAGAAAATAGCCGATTTTACAAAGAAATATTTCAACAAGTACGAAGTGAATTCGGTGAGTAAATAATGAATAAATTTGTCGGGGTGATAGGATTCGAACCTACGACCTCTTCGTCCCGAACGAAGCGCGCTAACCGGACTGCGCCACACCCCGATGAAGAATTGGAAATCATTCTGAAAAGAGCAATGCAAATTTAATAAAAAAATAAAATTGCGCAAACTCTTGTTTTATTTTAGTAAGATTTTGTATATTTATTTTTAAATATTTAAAAATTTTAAATTGCGGTCTAAAATATCAGACGAAAACAAATGTTTCTATCATTAAATAAAAAGGAGGAGGTTGTGAAAAGATTCGCAACAGTATTAGCGCTTGTCTTCTTCTTAGCGCTCCAGACTAACTTTGCTCAGGCTGTAACAAACAGTTGGAGTTACGGCTTTGGTTTTACTTATCCTAGATTTGTCAGCTCCACATTAGTAGCGGGCAACATCAACTACGGTTTTTACGGTGCGGTTAAGAGAGCTTTTTCCGAGCACGTTGGCGTTCGCGCTGCATTGAAATATTCCCATCTCCAAACGCTATGGGGAGGAAAACCTTTCAAAAAAGGCGGCACAAATATTTTCGGAGTGGACTTCGATTTGATTTACAACTTTGTTCCGTGTGAAAAAATCAATCCGTATTTTTTAATCGGTATTGGGGGATATTCGGCTTCAATTTCCGGCGCTCCGGATTACAACAGTTCATATCTCGATTACCAATTCAACGTTGGATTTGGAGTTGAGTGGAAGCTGAATAAGAAATGGACGCTCGTTACCGAGCTTGGTTCGCATACGGCGGCTGCCAGTAAGTTGGACGGCGCTTACGGAACTAACGGCGGCGGATTGTTAGGCAGTTACACGGACACCTACATGAATTTTGACATTGGCGTTAATTATTATTTCAAAAAAGGCGCTCCTTCCAAAATTTGTCAGCTTTACGAAGGAATCCGTTTGGAAAAACAACCCGAGCCTGTTGATTACGAACGCATAGAAAATATCGTTAAGAAATACATTCCTCGCGAAGTTGTTAAACAGGTTGTTGTTGGACCCAAAACCGGCGCGGCGGCAGGCAGATGGATTTTGGTTGGCGTCAACTTCGACTTTAACAGCGCCAAGTTAAGAAGCGAAGCTTACCCGATTTTGTTCC
>JALWSN010000452.1 GCA_027080245.1 Ignavibacteriales bacterium
GGGTGGAGTTGGCGGGAAAGTCTTAAGGAATAAATCTTAAGTAACGAGTCTTAAACAATAAGCCACTGTCATTTCCTGAACGCTAATAGCTTGCAATGGTCTTAGTGGAAAAAAAGAAAATGGAGCACATCTGTTCCGCAAAATAAAACCTAACTACAAAACATTTTGGACTGAAGTGATTAAATCTTAAAAACTATTTTATTCCCTTGCCCACAATTACTTCCGCCAATCCTTTTTTAACGCTTTCTGGCAGAGGAGCTTTGTAAAGAGCTTTAATTGTTCGGTTGAAATCGTACTTAATTCTGTGCAATTTTACCTTCCCATTTTCGTAGATTGCAAAGCAAGCGCTACCTCCGTCACGCGCCAAGCCAACGCTTCCGGGATTTACCACTGTTCTGCCGTCTTCCAGCGTTTGAATAAATTGAAAATGAGTGTGCCCTACCACAATAAAATCAGTGTCAATTCCTTCAATTTCATTCAACACATCATCTTTCACAAGATATTTAAACAAATCCCCTTTAGGCGAGGCATGCGCAAGGCGGAATTTTTTCCCGTCCAGTTCAAAATCTTTTGTAAGCGGCATTTGCCCTAAAAATTGTTTTTGTCCTTCATTAATCAATGTCTTGTGCCACTCTCTTGTTTTAATTGCAAATTCGCGGAAGCTACCCATGGACTTGCAATCCACGTCGAATGCAAGGGCGTTGTCGTGATTGCCGCGCACGTAAAAATTGGCGTTGCTTTTAATGAAATCCACACATTCAACTGGAAACGGCCCGTAATCCACAATGTCGCCTGTAAAAATCAAATAATCGTAATTGCCAACAAAATTCAAGACCGCATTTAACGCGGGAAGATTTCCGTGAATGTCGGAAATTAACAACGCTTTCATTTCAACCTCGGCATTTTTTAAGCGCAACTTCACAAAAAATAATTTTAAAATCAAGGAAAGATTTGGGAATATTCAAAAAAGAGTTCAAACAGTCGTCCGAAAGTTCGCCTGAACGAATTGTTTTATTCAACGCTTTTTTTTATTTTCTAAATTCGGAATGTAAATTAAATGGCATCGACCCAATAAAATTCAGAGGCGCTAAAATGTTAAAAAAATTAGTATTTTCTTTAATGGTAATTCCCTGCCTGATTTTTGCACAAAACAAAATTTACCTTGGGCACATCGAAACCGAGATTTCTCTCGGAATGGGACCGTACGTTAAGAGAGTAATTACCGAGGCTGAGAAAAACGGCGCCGCGGCGGTAATTTTCAGAATAAACACTTTCGGCGGAAGAGTTGACGCCGCAACGCAAATAAAGGACGAAATTCTGAACTCAAGAATTCCCACAATTGCTTTCATCGACAAACGCGCAATTTCCGCAGGTTCGTTAATTTCCCTTTCCTGCCAAAAAATAATAATGACTCCGGGCTCCACAATAGGCGCCACAACGGTAGTAGACCAAACGGGCAAAAAGCAATCGGAAAAATACCAATCTTTCATGCGCTCGGAAATGCGAGCCGTCGCCGAAAAAAATAATCGCCCGGTTAACATCGCTCAGGGAATGGTTGACGAGAGAATTGTTGTGCCCGGACTTGTGGACAGCACGCAATTGATTACATTAACAGCCGACGAAGCTTTGCAATACGGAATTGCCGACACAATTTTACCCGATTTGGCGTCAGCTTTGAAATACTTGCAGTTAAAAAATGCAACGATAATCGACAAGAAAATGAATTGGTCGGAAAAAGTAGTGCAGTTTTTGAACAATCCGTTTGTTACTTCCCTGCTTTTAATGATTGGAATGGTCGGACTTTTCTTTGAAATAAAAACGCCCGGCTGGGGCGTTGCCGGAACATCGGCAGTAATTGCTCTGGCTTTGTTTTTCGGCTCGAATTACATCGTTGAGTTGGCTTCGACTACGGAAATTCTTTTATTTGTAATAGGCGTAATTTTACTTCTGCTCGAAGTGTTCGTCATTCCCGGTTTCGGAATTGTTGGAGTTAGCGGTATTCTTTTAATTGTAGTTAGTTTGTTCATGAGCATGATTCCTTCAATTCCAATCTTTGGACTTAGTTCGGTTAGCGGCGCAATTTTTAAGCTGGCAGGTTCCTTCGTGCTTTCTGGAATATTAATTTTCTTCCTGAGTAAATTTCTGCCAAAAACTGCCGTCTGGAACAGAATGATTTTAGACAAAGAGGTCAGCTTCTCCACCGGTTACACATCGGACGAGAAGATTGCTTCGCTTGTGGGCAAACAAGGTAAAGCTCTTTCGGATTTGCGTCCCGCCGGCATTGCAATGATTGGAAACAAACGTGTGGACGTTGTGACCGAAGGGGATTACATTAAAGCAGGCTCTAAAATAATTGTTACTAATGCCGAAGGTTCCAAAGTAATTGTTCGCAAAGTTTAATGTGGAATTGAAAATGCACGAAAATTTATTTGTGTTGCAGGACGTTGAATATTCCTACTCAAAGGGCGGTTTTCATTTGCAAAAAATTAATTGCAAAATTCAAATGCGCGAGTTCATTACCATCATTGGTCCCAATGGCAGCGGTAAATCGACTTTGCTAAAATTGCTTGCCGGAGCGCTGAAAGCAGATTCGGGCAAAATTCTTTTAAAGGACAACGAAATTCAAAATTATTCCAAAAAAGATTTGGCAAAGATTATTTCGATTGTAACTCAATTTAACACTGTTATTTTTCCCATTAACGTTTACGAATTTGTGGCGTTGGGTCGCAGTCCTCATCTAAATTACTTTGGTTACGAGAGTAAAAAGGATGTGGAAATAATAATGGAAAGTATTTCCAAGGTTGAATTGACTTCTAAAATAAACTCGCCAATTACGCAGATTTCCGGAGGCGAGTTTCAACGAGCATTGATTGCAAGAGCTTTAGCGCAGGAACCGGAAATAATTCTTTTGGACGAAGCTACCGCTCATTTGGACATTAAACATCAAATTGAAATTTTTAAGCTTCTGAAAAAATTAAATGATGAAGAAAAACTTACAATTGTTTTCGTTTCACACAATTTAAATTTAGCGGATTTCTTCTCGAACAGATTTTTGTTAATGGCTAACGGCAAGATAATTAAAGACGGCATTAAAGAAGAAACATTTACTTCTGAAAATCTTCAAAAAGTTTTTGACGCAGAATTTTTAATCGCCAACCAGGGCGGGTATTCGGGTGTTTTGATTAAGAAATGATTTCCGGAATTGAAATAATTCGTGAATTGTAAATTGGCGCAAGCTACATTAATACTTCGTTTTCACTTTTAAAATGGGCTAAAGCTCGTTAAGTTCATTTGTCTTTTCCCGCTCCCCCATAAATACTATGGCAAAACAGGTTATCCCGAAGGGATGGCGTTGCCAACCAACGGCAATACTACACTTTTAATTTTGTGCTCGCAACTCTCAATTTTTTTTAATCAAATTTCCGGTTCCTTCAGAGAACATTGACTTTGACTTTAATTACATTGCCGGAGGAAAACCCACCTGCGCGAAAAACCAATCTGCGCTACAAATATTTCTAACAATTTCTCATTCAAATAATCAACCGAGAACCAAGAACCAACAATTTAAATTTCAACAAACACCGCAAATCATTCATCTTCCCCCAATATGTC
>JALWSN010000453.1 GCA_027080245.1 Ignavibacteriales bacterium
GATTAATATTAAGGACGGAATAATTATCGCAATCGAAAATAAGAAAGGTATTTTTAATTATAAGACCTTGGATATTGTGAAAAAACTTACAAAACGTTTGCAGAAGCTAAAACAAATCGAAAAGACAGATGTTACTTCGCTTTACACGGCTGACAACATTGTTGGAACGGAAGACGGGATGGACGTTAAAGCGTTCTTCAAAAGGGTTCCGAAGACCAGGGAGAAGTTGGAGGAACTTAAAAGAAAAGTCGAATCTAACGAAATGGTTTTCGGCAGACTTGTTTCGAGAGATGAAACTGTTACTGTAATAATAGCGGCAATCAACAATGATGTTTTTTCGCAAAAATTTTATAGTGAGATACTTGATATTGCAAAAGAATACGAAACACCGAACAACAAACTATACGTTGCAGGGCGTCCGATTGTTGAAGGAACAATGGCGTTATTGGGTCCTGCAGATATGAAAAAGATGGTGCCAATCGTATTATTTGTTATTACGCTTGTTCTCTATTTGACGTTAAGAAGCTGGAAAAGCGTTCTTTTTACTATGTTGGTTGTTTTTTTCAGTACTATTTGGGCTTTCGGATTAATGGCTCTTGTTAACATTCCCATTTACGCAGTTTCCACAATGATACCCGTAATGTTAATTGCAATCGGAGTAGCAGACGGAATTCACCTTTACAGTCATCTTCATCTCTATACGAGAAAGCATCTCAATACGACAAAACTCGACGCCGTAAAGGATATGATTAAAAATATGTGGTCGCCGGTTGTTATGACTTCTGTAACGACGGCGGTTGGTTTTATTTCGTTGTTGACTTCGCAGGTTTATCCAATTAAATATTTCGGTATTTTTACTGCGTTCGGTGTAATGGTTGCGATGGTTTTTTCGCTTGTTCTTATCCCAGCAGGAATTATGGCTTTTGGACTTCCGAAATTCAAAGAAAAAAAGAAAAAATCTAAAGAAAAGCAATCAGACCAATTAGCTTACAGCATCGCGGAAAAAGTTTTAAAGCACAAATATGCTACAATATTTGCGACTATTATTATTGTCGCAGTTTCAATAATCGGAATGACGAAGGTTTGGATAAACTCAAGCTTTCTCGATAAATTTGAAAAGGATAGCGATATTGTTCAAACGGATAAATTCATAAACGAACACTTCGGTGGAACATCCACGATTAATTTGATTCTAGACAGCAACAAGAAAGACGCTTTCAAGAATCCCCAAATTCTCTCTCTCGTTGACAAAATGCAAAAAAGTGTTGACAGTAATTTGCAAGTAGTTGGGAATACGTTTTCAATTGCCGATTACTTAAAAAGAATGAACAAAGTAATGCACGCCGATAAGGAAGAATACAATAAAATTCCTGACAACCGGAATCTGATTGCACAATATCTTCTTCTTTACGAAATGTCCGGCGATCCGGATAATTTGTGGAAAGTGGTTACGGAAGATTACAATAAGGCAAATGTTACTTTTCAACTCAAGAGTGATAATTCAAAAGCGATAAACGCCGCATTGGAACAGATTGAAAAATTCAAGGGCGATTTCAGTAAATTGGGAGTAAAGATGAACTACGCCGGCTCGGGTTACAAAGCATTGGTATTTACCGATCTTATTCTCGAAGGTCAGATAATCAGCCTGATAATGTCTCTGTTTATCGTAATAATTTTACTTTCTATCATGTTTAAAAATATTAAACTCGGACTGATAGGCTCGGTTCCAATAATGATAACGGCTGTAATTAGTTTTGGAATTATGGGTTGGTTCGGTATCCCGTTAAATTCAACCACGGCGCTGCTTTCAAGTATTGCTATTGGAATTGGAATTGATTACGCCGTACATCTTATTGAGCAATATAAACTTAACTCTGTTTGCGGAGACAAAGATTTAACCGTTAAGAAAACCATGGCTCATTCTGGACGAGCGATTATGTTCAACGCCGCCGTCGTTATTGCAGGCTTTCTTGTTTTGCTCTTTTCAGTATTTCCGCCAAATAGAGAACTCGGTTTTTTGGTTTCTCTGAATATGTTTATCAGCTTTGTAGGCACGCTGACAATAATGGTGATATTGTTATATCAATCAAATATCTATTTCAAAAATAAAATAAGTCCGGCTTCGTCCCGCTCCGCGGAACAACGCCAAGACAAGGAGGACTAATATGAAAACTTTAAAAATATTCGGAATTATCTTTGCAATTGTTTTAATCGCAAACGTTTCCGCATTTGCCCAGAAAATAACGGGCTTGCAAGTAATCGAAAAAGTTTACAATCGTCCGATTGGCAACGACATGACTGCTGATTTGACAATGATTCTTATCAATTCCAGCGGCAATAAAAGAGTACGCAAGATTAAACAATTTTCACGCGACTTCGGCAAGGTCGAGAAAAAAATTATGTTTTTCGTTGCGCCAGCGGACGTCAAAAATACTTCGTTTATGAATTGGAGCTACGAAGAAGAAGGAAAAGACGACGATCAATGGATCTACTTGCCGGCTTTAAAAAAAATCAAGAGGATTTCCAGCGATAGTAAAAGCGATTACTTTATGGGATCGGATTTTACTTACGACGATTTAGGCGATAGAAAGCCAACCGATGATATTCACAAAATATTGCGCGAAGAAAAACTGAACGGAGAAGACTGTTACGTTATTGAAAGTATCCCTAAGGACAAGGATTACATGTATTCAAAAACAATAACTTGGGTAATTAAAGATAAGTGGATTGGACTGAAAAAGGATTTCTACGACGAAGACGGGGAATATCTTAAAACTCTAACCGTCGATAAATATCAAAATATTAACGGGTTTTTAATTATAACCCACACTACGATGAATAATCTTCAAAAAAAGCATAAAACTATTATGGAATTGACTAACGTTAAAATTAATACCGGAATTCCAAAATCAAAATTCACTGAAAGAATGATGATGAGAGGAATTTGATTTTAAGGGTTGGGAACTGTTTGATTTGGTTAAGCTGTTAATTTTTGAAACATGCGAAATTATTTTATCATTGAACAGACTCTGACAATTATCGAATTATAGATATAAAGGCTTAAGCATATGTATTTTTCATTTAACATGTTTTTTTAGAAACCGTGTGTAAAGTAAGAAATTAGATTAACGCTACCTTTAAGGTGAGAAATTGAATCTAAAAATGAAATTTTCAAAACGGATGTTAATTCGTAAAGTTACGTTCCACATGGTTTCTTTAAGGCGGGAACAAAGCCAAATGGCAAAGCAATTAAATATAAAAACAAATTAAATTCTTTAAGGAATTGAAATGAAAAAATATTTATTAATAGTGGTAATGATGTTTGCACAATCTACTTTTGCGCAAAGTCTCAATTTTTCCGGTTATGTGAGAAATTATTCCGGAATGCTTGTCGGAAATGGATCAAACGACTTCGTAATATTACAAAACACTTTTAATTTGAACTTTGAAAAAAGATTCAACAACACTGCTTTTAAAGTTAATCCGTTAATATATCATGATTACGCGGATAGTTTGACTTTTCAAATAAGAGAAGCATATATTGATCTTTACTTTGACAATTTTGATTTAAGAGTAGGGAAACAACAAATTGTTTGGGGAAAAG
>JALWSN010000454.1 GCA_027080245.1 Ignavibacteriales bacterium
CTTTATATTGAGAATACTCAATGTCTTCGGCCGCGCTTAAAAATATGTTGAGTTCCAGTTTTTCCATTTTGTCTTTTATTTTTATTATCGAAACTATTTTTGATTTATTTAGCTTTGAAGGTTAATAGATGAGAAATATTCTTAAGGATTGGATGATTTCCACGATTAAAGGTTTCAAAAACGGATTTTTTCCAATTATTGTCGTCTGAAATTCAAACAAGCCGCCAAATGTTTTCTTGAAGTAACACAAGTGCAAAACAAACTTAAAGTTAAAAGGCGTTTTTCTTAATTCACCATTCTAAATTGATTGAGCAAATTCAATCCAGCTTAAAAATCACTCTAAAAGTAGAGCCTTTACCTTTTTGGCTTTCCACTTCAATTTTTGCTTCGTTCAGCTCGCAATAGCTCTTTACAAGAGCAAGGCCTAGACCATTTCCGTCAAATCTGCGTGTGTAACCTTGTTCTTCCTGACTAAACGGCTCGAAAATGTAAGGCAAGTATTCTTGCGAAATTCCGATTCCAGTATCCGTAACTTCCACAGAGCATTTTTTCCCGTTAATGTCGTAGTTCAAATTCAATTTTACCGAACCTTCTTTAGTGTACTTAATGGCGTTTTCAATTAAATTTTCAAAAATCTGAATCACTGTGTATTCATCCACAAAAACTCTTGCTTCTTTTACGTTTGAATGCAAATCGAATTCCAAATTGTTATCCTTTGCAATAAATTTGTATTGCTCAACCAAAGGCATCAAAACGTCTTGCAACAAATCAATCATTTTGAACGAAGGTTCGTAAGTGCCGCGCTGAAGCTCGGACATATTGAGTATTAAATCAATAGTTCTAATTATTCTTTTGCTCGAGCGATTAATTGCCTCGAACGCCATATCCAACAGCTCGTTTGTAGCCGAAGCAATTTCTTCCCGAATTAAATTCGTATAATTCAAAATATTGTTTATTGGCGTGCGGATTTCATGAGAAACTTGCGCCAAAAATTCGGATTTTAGCCTATTAGATTTTTCCGCCGCTTCTTTAGCTTCTTTCAGTTTGCGTTCAATTTCTTTTTGTTTGGTAACGTCCGTGTAAATGGCTAAAATGGCTTTTTTGCCCGAATAATTTACAATCGATGCGTTAATCGAAAGTTGAATTTCAGTCCCGTCTTCCCTTTTGTGAACTCCTTCCAAACGGGTGGCAACGCCTTGGTTTAGAACTTTTTGAATGTTGTTCTTTAATATTTTTGAATCAATCGACAGATCGCTTAGACTCATCGTCCTAAGTTTTTCCAGACTGTAACCGTAGAGTTTTACGGCGCTGTGGTTGGCATCGATTATCTTCAAGCTCTCAGGGTCGATGATTAAATTTGCGTCGCTCGATTTTTCGAAAAGCTCGCGGTAAGTTTTTTCTGATTCTTCCAATTGTTTTTGGTAAAAAACTTTTTCGTCGTAAAGTTGCTGCAAAGCTTTTGCGTGTTTTTTAAGACTATTAATTCTCAACCAGAAAATCAAATAAATAACAGCTACAACGAAGGCGCCTACCAAAATGTAAAACCAAAGCGTTTTCCAGAAGGGCGCGGCAATGCTAAAACTTACTTGCGCGGAAGTTATTGTAGTAGTTTTCGAATCTTTAACCGCTTCAACCACAAATTTGTAATTTCCCGGAGCTAATTTGTAATATGTAACGGCAGTGTTCTCGGTAATCGGAGAAAATTTTTCATCCAACCCAACTAATTTATATCTGAATTTTATCATGTTAGGGTTCATTAAATCGAGCGTTGAATAATGAATAGTAACGTAATTCTGCTCATAATTTAGTTTAATTACTCTTTTATTTTGTTCTGCGGAATATGGATTCAATTTCAGGAATGGCTTAAAATTTACGTCAATGCGGTAAATGAAAAGCTTTGGTTTGGAAATAAATTTATTGCATTTAGCAAGGTTAAACTTTACGATTCCGGAAGCGCTACCGTAAAGCAGGATATTTTGGGAATCAATCAATTCGCTCCCTTGATTCGCCTCGGCGGACAAAAATCCATCGAACGATGAAAAGGGTTGAATAATTTTTTCCCCCTTGGAAATAAAGGCAATGTAATTGAATTTATTTAGCCCCTTGTTGGTTCCAATCCACAAATTAAAATCCTTGTCGAAGGCAAGAAACATTACCGAATTGTTGCTTAAACCATCCTTTGAGGAAATGTTAACGATTTTGTCTTTCTTCAAGTCGATATAATAGATTCCGTAATCAAGCGTAGCAATTAGCGGATTGCCGTCGGGAGCGAATTTAATATCCATTACGTTAATGTCGCCCAACTGTTTTGAATATTTAAATGGCACAACTTTGAAATTTTTAACTAAGTTAATTCCCTTGTCCGTACCCACCCAAATAGTATTGTCGTCTGCAATTCTAATCGTTTCGATGTTGTTTGAAAGCAATCCGTCTTTTACGTTCAAATTAGAAAACGAACCGTTCGAATAATAATATAATCCGCTGGAGAAACTACCTAACCAAATTGTATGGTTTTTATCTTCGGCAATCGAAAAGATGTAGAGAGGATTAAAATCTTTTCGGCTTTTAAAAAGTTGAACGGATTTGCCATTAACTTTAAATAACCCTATTTCAGTATCCATCCAGATGTTGTTTTTGGAATCCTTGTACATTCCCCAAATGGAATTAAAGGAATAATTGGGCAAATTAAAGCGAGTTACTTTGTTATTTTTTAATTTTAATAGTCCCGTTCCGTCAGTGCCGACCAAATACTCATTTTTGCCAAGCTCGATAATGTTCCAAACCGGACTGTAAACATTGTGACGCCTGTCGAACAGAAGCGCATTTTCATCAGGCAATCTGGACAAACCGTGATCGGTGCCAACCCACAAAGCATTTCCTTCATCTTTAAATAAATAATTAATTGTGTTTGAAGGAAGCCCGGAAAATGTGTTAAAAACTTTTGTGCCGTTTTCGTTAAATTTAATGATTCCCGAGTGTGTGCCAATCCACAACGAGCCGTCGTGGTCGTAATAAGCGCAGTAAAAATTGCCCGGTAGAGAAACGCCCGCCAATTTTTTGTACCTGATTGTTTTACTCCCCCGAACTTTAAGAATACCTTTGTCGGTGGTTAACCACATCCAACGAGAATTAGGGATAACCGGGAAATAAATATTTTTAACAATATGATCGCTAAGGTAAATTTTGGTTGAATTCTTCGAAACAACGGCGTAACCTTTGTCGGTGCCAACAAAATATTTACCATCCTTTTTTGTTATTGTGTAGATTCTTCTGTTTTTTAATTTCTCGAATAACTTTGCGGGATAAGCTTTATTGTTTTTAAGCGTAAAAACTCCTCTCGCAGTTCCAAGTAAAGTTGAGTCTCCGTCGTTTAAATAGGATTCTACAATATTTTGTAGTTCGTTTTTGCTTAATTTTATCAGGTTGAAATTCTCTCCGTCAAAATCAACCAAACCTGAAAGCGTACCAACTAAGACGTTTCTCTTATCTTTTGGAAAAATGGAAACAATGTAATTATTCGGCAAACCGTTTTTCTTCGTGAAGTTCATAAAATGTTTGCCGTTAAAAACGCTTAATCCGTTTTGCGTGCCAACAAAAAGGAAAC
>JALWSN010000455.1 GCA_027080245.1 Ignavibacteriales bacterium
GAAGTTGACGCCTCCCCAACCCTTGGCGGTGTCGATTGCCGTAAACCTAATTGAATCCGTACAAGTCCCCACGGCAATTAAACGACCATAGGCAAGCAAGCCGGTATTCTCGGCAAATTTAACCTCAACGCCGGGTTCAATGGTAAGCGTCTGGAATTTTTCAATTGAGATATTTCCGTTGACAATGTAAGGGGAGCCTTCCTTATTCCAAACTCCGCTTACTTTTCCCTCGCCAATTTGCGTTTGGGAAAATATATTAACACTTGTTACAAAAAGTAAAATTATTCCGGTAAACAAATACTTTTTCATATTAATGCTTCTACTCCTAAAAATAAAAGAAATTATGGGATAATCTTAATCCATGGCGAGAGTTTTAACGGTTTTAGAACAGTTGTCTTCTCTAAAGGGATTAATACTTTAGTCCCTAAAAAATTATTTAAAGTTTAAATTTAGTTAGTTTTTAACAAAAATAATAATAAAGAGTCGGCAATTAATATAGTTTCTAAAGTAATTCCTACCGATTTTCTACCATATTGCTAACTGTTCGACTCCTTGAAATAAGTTAATAAGATTCACCTCTTTTTAGTATTGAGAATTTTGTGTTATTAAGGTTTGAATTTCTAAAATAAAGTTTGATTTTTTATTGATTTTAAAATCAAACTTGGAATAGTCTCTTTCAAAGTCTTAAGGAATAAGTTAAATAACGAGTTTCAACCAATTACAATTTTGAACCTCTGAACCTCTTTACATTTCCCCCATTCATAATTCAGCATTCATTTCCATAATTCTTATTTGTGCATTAGCGGATAATTCACATTTTTACCTCTCGCCGCAGATTGTTTCCTCTAAGGCAACTTGCGGTGTCGGAAAGCAATCTGCACTACAAATATTCCCAAATAATTTCTAATTAAAAAAACCAACAAAGAACCACGCACTAGGAACTAAGAAAAAAACTAAAAACGTAAATCAAATAAAAATATTCAGTTTTAGCCTCATTTCTTCCTAATCCACATTTGTCCAAAATAAATTGAATTAGAATGCATTTTGGACAAAAACTCTTTCTAAAAAATTCTATTTGCAACCAACCACCCCATCCCAAACCCCTAAGGGGCTTACATAATTCAATATTTGCACAAGTGTTAATGGGATTGGGTGGGAGAGAACCCCGAATGAGACTGCATTGATTTAAAGAGCCCTGATTCCAAATCTTAGAATTCATCTGTTCAACAAATTGAACAGCAAAAATTTTTCCGATTGTTTTGAACAACAAAATGACATATCGAAAAAATTTTAAGGGATGGTTTGGGGAATTTTGAAGAAAAGTCTCCTAAATAAAAGATTTTCGCGTTTTTTAGTAATCAAAAAAATATTTTGGACAGCAGTGGTCCTAATCTAAAAATTCAAAACAGATTGGAACAAACCTTTAATTATTTCAGAATAATTGTTTAAATTAAATGTCAATTTTTTTTATTTTTGAAAAAATTAAGAGGCGGAAAAATGAAGTTAAAATATTTTTCTCACTCGGCTTTTCAAATTACTGCGGACAATGGTAAAATTGTTTTAATCGACCCGTTTTTTACCGGTAATCCTAATTCGCCCGTAAGCGTCGACGAAGTTAAAGCGGATTACATTATTTTAACTCACGCTCACGGTGATCATCTTGGCGACGCATTCCAAATTTCAAAAACTTACGACGCTCCGATTATTGCGGTTAACGAATTAGCCGATTACGCAGCTTCAAAAGGATTAAAAGCGCACAACATGCACATTGGCGGCGGCTACAATTTCGATTTCGGAAGAGTTAAATTTACAATTGCTCATCACGGCTCCAAAACGCCTGACGGAGAGTACGCAGGCGAACCGGCGGGCGTTGTAGTTACCGTCGACGGCAAAAACCTTTACCATTGTGGAGATACCGGATTGTTTTACGACATGAAACTAATCGGCGAAATGACCCCGTTGGATTTAATGCTTGTTCCTATTGGCGACAACTTTACAATGGGAATAGACGACGCCGTTAAAGCCGTCGAGCTGGCAAATCCCAAGCTTGCCATCCCAATGCACTACAACACTTTCCCCGTCATTAAAGCCGACCCGGCCGAGTTCAAACAAAAAGTGGAAGCAAAAGGCAAACAGTGCAGAATCCTTAACTACGGCGAGGAAATTGTTGTCTAATGTTAATAATCTTCCGAGGAAAGAATGTCGAAAATAATTGCTATTACTAATCAAAAAGGCGGAGTTGGTAAAACTTCAACCGCTATTAACCTTTCCGCCTCGATTGCTGCCCTTGAAAAAAAAGTTTTGATTGTTGACATCGACCCACAGTCGAATTCTTCTTCCGGACTTGGAATAATAGCCGAAAAAGACACAATTTACGAAGCAATGGTGGGAATAACCCCGCCTGAGAATTGCGTTGTGAATTCTTATTTGCCTTTTTTGGACGTGCTGCCTGCGAACATTAACCTTGTTGGCGCGGAAGTTGAATTTGTGGACGTTCAAGCAAGGGAATTTAAATTGAAAAACGCAATAGAGCCGTTAAAAGACAAATATGAGTACATTTTTGTTGATTGTCCCCCATCTCTCGGCTTGCTTACACTAAACGCGCTTACAGCTTCCGATTCGGTAATCATTCCTGTTCAATGCGAGTATTTTGCATTGGAAGGATTGGGGCAATTACTTAATACAATCAATCAGGTAAAGAAAAATTTAAACCCGGATTTAATGATTGAAGGCGTGCTTTTAACGATGTTCGACACGCGGCTCAGGCTTTCTCATCAGGTTGTAGAGGAAGTTAAGAAATATTTCGGAGACAAAGTATTCAAATCGATTATTCATCGAAATGTAAGAATTTCCGAAGCGCCCAGCCATTCAAAACCCGTTCTGCTTTACGACGCTCTCTCGAAAGGCGCGCTCGATTACATGGCGTTAGCGGAAGAAATTATTAAAAACAATAGTTAACCAATTTTTCGGTAAATAGAATGACGAAAATCAAACCCGGATTAGGCAGAGGTTTAGACGCTTTACTGAACCCAAAATCAAAAACCGTAATCCAGCAATCGGTTCCCATTGACGACAACAATTTGAAACGCGACGACGGGAATCAGGTAAACATTATCGCTAAAATTCCCACTAAAAATATTCGTCCGAATCCGTTTCAACCGAGAATGGAATTCGACGAAGATTCGTTAAAGGAACTTCAACAATCCATTCTGGAAAACGGCTTAATTCAGCCAATTACGGTAAGACGGGTTGAAAACGGCAACTACGAGCTGATTTCGGGCGAGCGGCGTTTAAAGGCTTTCATTGAAATTGGCTACCGTGAAATTCCGGCTTACATTATTAAAGTGGAAACAAAGGAAGCCATGCTCGCGCTTTCTTTGATTGAAAACATTCAGAGGGAAAAATTAAATCCCATTGAAGTAGCCCTTGCCTACAAACGCTTGATTGACGAGTGCAATTTGTCTCAGGAAGAAATAGCCGAAAAGGTTGGAAAGAACAGAACCACAATTAATAACTCGCTGAGATTGCTAAAACTGCCCGAAGAAATTCAAAATAGTTTAATAAAAAATGAAATCACAACCGGGCACGCGAGGGCGT
>JALWSN010000456.1 GCA_027080245.1 Ignavibacteriales bacterium
CTGCAACGTCGCTACCTACAAGAAAATTCCCTTTCGTGCTCCAATGAATTTCCGTAAAATAATTCTTGCTCTTCAACGGAACTCCGATTGTTTTGCCCGTTGAAATATCGTACAGGATTAACTCGCTCTTTAGCAATCGGTTGTTTCCGTAATAGCCTTTAACGCCCGCAATTAAATTTCCATTAAAGTCGATTGTGGGATTTTCGAAATTTCCAATTTTAATTTTTTTGCCTTCTTTAAATAAAAACGTTCCTTCGGTAGCAACGTAAGCAACCGCGGTTTTTGTTTTAAAATTACTTTCGAACCAGACAATTCTTTTGCCTTTGGGGAAGTTGAATATTCGGACTTTCCCTCTGTTGAATATTTTCAAGGCGTTCGCGGTTTTAAAAGCGTAAAAGCCAAGCGTAGCGGGGTTTTTAACAGGTTCGGCTTCGCCCTTTTTCTCGTCAGCTTTAATTGGCTTTCCGTTTTCAAAAAATATTAAATCGGAATTGCCTGCAAATTGAAAATTAGTCAGGGGCGAATTTGAAGTAAAAAGTTTTTTAGGAACGTTAGAATTGAAAGAGGAAAAGTAAAGTTCAAAGAGCGGCGGAATGGAGGCGACTTTATTAACAAAGAAAATCCCCGTAGAATCCTTTACAAAAATTTCTTTTATTTGGCCGTTAAAATAGTTGTTGACATTCGCGGAGTCTTTAGCGACGAATAGCTTGCGCGAAGACTCGTCGGTAAACACAAAGACGCCGGAAGTTTCCGCATACCGCGCATTCTTAAAACCAAATTTACCGCTCTGAATTTCTTTAACGTTTTCTATTTTTACGCCCCCGCGAACGCCTTTTATTCCAGGCTTTTTCTTCTTAACGCATCCCCAAAGGGTTAAAAATAAAAGGGAAACTAAAACCGGCTTGTTTGCTTTGCTCACTTTGCGTTAAAACTTTATTTTTTGCGGGGGAATAGTTTTGTTGATTTGTTTTTTCAGTTTGTGTTGCTCGTATTCAAGCTGGTGAATCGACTCGAAATTTTCCGGCTCCTTGGCTGTGTCTTTCTTTGCGACCGTGGAATCTTTAGTCCCCTTGATTTTATTGCTTTTGGGAGAATTACATGCGGCAAAGCCTAACAATACCAGTATTAAAACCTTCTTAATCATCTTCCCCCCCCCCCCTTACTATTTAATAAGCGCCATTTTAATTGATTTATTAACAACTTTGCCGGTAGCGGTTGCCATTTTCAAATTGGCGATGTAAAATCCGGAGGCAGCCCGTTCGCCGTAAGAATTATTTCCATTCCAAACAAATTGATGAACTCCCGCTCCAAGCCGGCCGAATTCGCGCGAAAAAATTAACTGCCCGAGCGAGTTAAATATTCTAAGCGTTACGTAAGCTTCTTCCGGTAAATAAAATTTAATTGTAGTCGAAGGATTAAACGGATTCGGGTAATTTTGGTAAAGCAAAAATTTGCTTGGCGTTGCGGGGGTTTCCGTAACGTCGGTAACGCTTTCGAAAAATTCAAAAACTTTTTTAAGTGCGCTTGTTCTCATTGCGTCTGGGTAAATCGACTCAAACGGGAAAGCAAGGTAAACCAGCGCTCCGGGTTTGGAACCGCCTGGAAACTTGCCCGCAAAGGAAACGCCTGCAAGCCCTTTTACGTCGCTAACGCCAACGTATTTCAAAGCGGCTTTGCCTCCGTTTACCGGCTTAATGGCGTCGGGCCAATCAACGTCGATTGTGCCGTGCGTTCCGTTGTCAAAATTTATTTTTCCCAATCCGTCGAAAATGCCGTTGGTTACGGGCTCGGCGCTGTAGTACGTGGCTCTGTCCCCTTCCGGCGCGTCGTTCACGTAATCGGCTTTTAAGAAGTTATTGTAAAAATAAATGTCGTTCGAGCTGGACTTGCCCGCTCTGTCGAGGTCATAGCCAATTTCCGAACCGCTGACAAAAAGATTACCGCCCTGTTTAAGGAATTCTTTTACGTCGTTTTGTTCGTACTGATTGAATGTTTCGTCGGCAGTGCTCTCGTCGGCTAAAATCCAGATTACGTTTTTGTAATCGTTAAGATTTACAAATCCCTTGAAAACCGCCTCGTTGGAAGCCGACGCAAATTTGTAATTGTTTTGTAGAATAGGAGCGCCGTAACGTTTAATGAAATCAAATGTGTTGGTCGTACCTGAAACTCTGTCGAACCCGTTGACCACAAGTGTTTTAACTTTTGCGGAATCTCCCGGAATTCCGCCCAGAACTTCGGTAAATGCGGAGCCTCCGGTTGAGTTCAAAGCTTGAACTTTGAAGTAGTAAACCGAATCGGGCGAAAGCCCCGTAATTATTACGTTATTTGAGACTACTTCCGCGGAACGGTTGAAATGAACGCCGTCGACGCCCATTAATATTTTAAAACTTGCCGCATGCTTTGGAATGGTAAATTGCAATCGCAGGGAAGAATCGGTTTGCGCTGTTACCCTGAATTCCGTTGGCGTCGCCGGAGCCGGAACGACGCCGCTGCCGTAACGTAAATCAATTAAATCCCACAATTCCTGTCGAGCGCCGTCGTAACCCAACGCCCAAATTCCAATTCCTTTTAGATTGTACTTGTCCACCAGATTGTATTTTAATCCAAGCGAGGAGTCGTCGTCGAACCAGATTTGGTTCCAGACGCCGTCCTTCCAGCGATACCACGGCACTTGGTAAGTGGAAGACCAAAGCTTACCGTAGGCTTCGGATTGCGCTTCGCTGGAAGCGTACTTTGTGGACTCAACGAATTTTATTACCTTCGAACCAGCGGAAGACGTTTCCGTCTGAAAGTGAATTCCAAAATAGGGCATGCCCAAAATCAATTTTTCGGGATGAGAGCTTACAACTGATTGGTACTGGCTTGTAACGGTGTTGGTAATATTGTGTGAACCGCCGGTAAGCGGAGCGGAAGGACCGCTGTAAGAGCTGAACTTCCCAAAGAAATCGTAACCCATTATGAACAAATAATCACAAGCGTTTGCCAGCCCGCTGAGGTTCCAGTAACCGCCCCAGTTAATTGCGGGCGCTGCAAAGGAAGTTTCTTTGCCGGGGAAATTTGTGTGAACGGAATCAGTGAGAACGGTTAAAAAGTTTGTAATGTTCGAACCCCTGTCGCTTGTGTAAAGCCCTTCAAAGTCGATGTTAACACCGTCCAATTTGTAAACTTTTATTTTCGTAAGAATATTTTTAATTAAATTCTGCCGCGAAGTAGAATTTGTGATTATTTTGTGAATATCGTCTTTGTTAAAATTAACGACCGACATTATTATTTTTACACCCTTCGAATGGGCGGCATTGATTACGTCAGTCCACGGCCAGTATGCGGGATTGGAAATATTACCGTTCGAGTCGGTTGTGAAGTCAAAACAAGCAATGTGAGTAAGTAGATTGTAATGAAGATATTTCCCTGCGCCGGCTTTGTACTGCCAATCCGGCATGTAACCAAAAACCGCTTTCTTTAAGCTTTTAATAGCCGATTGGTTTAGCGGGATGATATTTTCCCCGCCGGGATTGCCTTTTGAAAGAGGCTCGTTTTTAAGTCCGTATTCTTCTTGTTCCAATTGGTGGATGCTCATACGCTGTTGGGCAA
>JALWSN010000457.1 GCA_027080245.1 Ignavibacteriales bacterium
AACACAAGTCCCTTAACCCCCGTATTTGCAAGCTTTTGAATTACCGACCCTAAATTCGTGAAGTAATAGCTTATTTTTAGCGTTAACGGAATTTTAATTGTCGCTAAAACTTTGTTTACAATTTCAATGTAAATTTTTTCCGTTTCCTCGCAGCTTCTGTTGAAATCTGACGGTAGCAAAAACATATTCAGCTCGAGGGCGTCCGCACCCGCTTCTTCTATTTTTTTTGCGTAGTAAGTCCACTCGTGATTTGAATAGCAATTTAAACTTCCAATTACCGGAATTTTAACTTTCCTTTTAACATCGGCAATTAACGTAAGATAATTTTCAATGTTTTTTTGTTTAATCATCTTATCGTAGTAATCAAAAAGCTCTTCAATAAAGCCTTCCTCTACGGCTTGCTCAACTTCGTAGTTAGTTTCCAGAGCGACTTCTTCTTCGAAGATTGAACGAAGCACGACAGCCGCCGCTCCGAATTCTTCCAGATTAACAATCGACTCCACATTGTCCGTTAACGTGGAACTGGAAGCAATAATCGGGTTTTGAAGATTCAAGCCAAGGTAATTCACGCTAATGTCGGTCATTTTAATTTTCTCCTTTTAACAAAAATTTTTCAATTCCTTTAACCGCCCGGTAGCCGTCGGCAATTGCGCTAATTGCATCGGCTCTGCTGTTGGCAATGTCTCCCGTAGCAAAAAGCCACGGCAAAGAAGTTTGCTGTAATTCGTTTACAACAATTCTACCGCGCTTAACCTCTAATTTATTAAAAATTTCGGTTGGAATGAAAGAGTAATCCGCTTGCTGACCAATAGCCGCAATCACCGTGTCCACCTCAAGCAAATGCTCGTCCCCTTCAATTATTTTCGGACGGGGTCTGCCGCCTTTCGGGTCGGGAATCATTTCAGCATTGGCGTATTTCAATTTAACAGCTTTGTTATTTTCGTCGGTAATAATTTCCAGAGGGATGGTCTGGGGTTTAATTACAACGCCTTCGTCCTCCGCGCCTTCAATTTCTTCCCAATCTGCGGGCATATCCTGAACCCTGCGTCTGTAAAGAATTGTAACCTCCGCCCCTAACCTGCGCGAAACCCTTGCCGCGTCGATAGCTACGTTGCCGCCGCCAATTACCGCCACTTTACCTCCCACTTCAATGGGCATCTCGCTGTTTACTTTTCTTAAAAAGTTAATTGCCTGAATTGAGCCTTCGGCGTCCTCGCCGGTAATTCCCAATGTGTACGGCTTTTCGAAGCCGATTCCAATTAAAAGGGCTTCGTGCTTGTTCTTTAGCTCTTCGAAGCTCAGGTCCTTTCCAATCTTTGTATTGAATTTTATTTTGACGCCTATTTTTTCCATGTACTCAATTTGCTTGTCGATGCTATCGAGCGGAAGCCTGTATTTTGGGATGCCGTACATAATCATTCCGCCCGCGTGGGATTTTGCCTCGTAAATAGTTACGTCGAAACCGCGCAGGGCAAGGTAGTAAGCCGCCGTTAAGCCGGAAGGACCCGCCCCCACTATTCCCACCGAATGCCCGTTCGGGGGCAATATTTCGGGATTAACGATATGCTCAATCATCTCGGAATTCGTAGCCGTCTCGGTTGCGTAACGCTTTAACCACCTAATTGCAACTGGCTCGCCGCGTTTGCTAATAGCGCAAACGGTTTCGCAACGTCTGGTGCAAACTTTGCCGCAAGTTTCGCCAAGGGGATTATTGTCGTAAATAATTTTTACAGCGGCGTCTGTTTCGCCAATAGCAATAGCGTTAATGTATTCTGGAATATGCATGTGGACGGGGCAAACCTCCGTACAAATGCCGCAGCCAACGCATCTTTCGGCTTCGCGAACGGCTTCCTCGCGGGTGTAGCCCAAAACAACTTCGGCAAAGGATTTTACCCTTTCCATTCCTGCCAGTTCGCGCATTGGAACGCGCTGGTAATCCAACAAAGGCTTGCCGTCCTGGCTTCTAAACGAAAGAATTTCAGCGCCGTCGGGGTTGTCCACTCCCGGCGTCCAGAGGAACGAATCAGGATCCTCGCTAACGTAAAGGTAATCTTTGGTAAGGCTAAGCGAGCCGGTAGGGCAGACGTCCACGCAAAGGGCGCACCAACAGCAGCGTCCGTTGTCCACGCGCGGCCTTAAGCCCGAATCCCCAGGCTTTGCTTCAACGCCTTCTATTTTAATCATGTCGATTGCTTCGTTCTGGCAGATAGTTTCGCAGCTACCGCAGCCAATGCACTCTTCTATGTCGTTGTAATGGAATCCCCTGTAGCGAGCCGCGGTCTCCTTTTTTTCCTTGGGATATTTAATAGTGTGCGGCGGTTTAGCCGCTTGCTTGATTGCCGTAAAAGGCGAAACTATTCCTTTTAAATCCAAAGCCATTTTACTTACCTCTCAATTTCTGGCGGACAAACACCAAGACTGTTCATGATGAACGAAACGTCGGAAATATTTGCGCCGACGAGAATTTTCTCGAGCAGGGAAACTCCGTGAACGTAAGCCGGACCCCGCACGTGAATTCTACGCGGCTTGAGCGAGCCGTCGCTAACAACGTAGTAGCCGAACTCCCCGCGCACGCTTTCGGTTTTAACGTAAGTTTCTCCCGCCGGAACGCGCCAGTGGAACGGATTAGGCACTTTGTTGTAATAATCGCCGGCGGGCATCTTTTCAATAGCCTGCCTGATGATGCTAATTGATTGTTCGAACTCAGCGCGGCGAACCAAAGCCCGCGCCCAAACATCGCCCCCTTCGTAAGTTGGAACAACGAAGTTCAACTTGTCGTAAACTTCGTACGGTTCGTCAATTCGAACGTCATGTTTGATTCCGCAGCCTCGTAAAGGCGGTCCGGTAACGCCCCATTCCAAAGCTTTTTCTTTTGGAATTACTCCTACGCCCATTGCTCTTTTTTGAAAAACTGCGTTGTTAAACAACAGGCGGTCGTAATCGACTAACCTTTTTTCGAGGTAGTCCATTGTTTTCAAAACTCTGTCGGTAAAGCCTTCGGGCAAATCCCTGCGAACGCCGCCGGGCCAGATGTACATGTGGTAAACCCTGCCGCCGGTTAATTCTTCGAACAAATCCAGAATGTAATCTCTGTCGCCCACAGTCCATTGAGGCATTGTGTAAAGCCCCGCCGAGCCTGATTGCCCGCCCATCCAGAGCAAGTAAGAAGCCAGACGAGCCAATTCCAGAACCATTACTCTAATGTACTTTGCTCTCTCGGGAACTTCTCTGCCTTCGAGCTCTTCTACCGCTCGCGCTAAATTTTCTTCATTGGGGTCTGGTTCGGGCACGCAAATTCTGCACACAATTGGGAAGCATTGCATCCACGAGCGAACTTCCATTAACTTTTCGAACGCCCTGTGCAAATACCCAACGTGCGTCTCGGCTTTTAGCACAGTATCTCCCGCAATTTTTAATTTGACCATCATGTTGCCGGTTACGCCCGGGTGTTGAGGTCCCAAATATATTGTCGTCTCTTTTTCTCTCATTTTTCTTTTCTTGTTGTGTATTCTTTAACAAAATCGGGAATTTCCTCTCCGCTTTTATTTGCGATTGTCTGGC
>JALWSN010000458.1 GCA_027080245.1 Ignavibacteriales bacterium
ACTCTGGAAGATACTTTCGTATATTTAATTGAAGACGGCGAAGTAATGGAACTGGACAAAGATAAGGAATTTGATTACGAGGACGACGATTCCGTGATTGAAACTTTAATGCCGGACTTTGAAGTAGTAGCGCCCGACGGAAAGAAAAAATCAATTCGCGAGCTTACCAAAGCCGGCAAGCCAACGATGCTGGTGTTTTTTCAGATTTCAAAGGACGTTGATCTTAACGCCGCCAAAAATATTCAAAAGGAAAAGAACATTGGGAATTTCTTTAGCTCTACGTTGAAATCCGTTGCCGGCGTTAACTGGCAGCAGTTGATGAAAAAACTTGAGTATTCGGTTTACGGCAAGGAAATTAAAGTAAAATTGGTCGGTTACGACGAGTAGCCAAATTAGCTAATTAAAAATTATTATTAAAAATCAGGAGAAAAAAATGAAGAAATTAATATCGGCAATTATTTTATTAACGCTTGCGGCAACAATACGCGCGCAAGGGGAAAGACCTTTTAGAGCGGGCGTTAAGCTGGGAATGCCTAATATTGTTGGAGTAGGAATTGAGTACGCAATAATGAATCACATCGCGCCCAGCCTGGACTTTTCTTACATTCCGCTTTCGATTGACGAAAACACGGACTTGGGATTTACATTTGTTGGCGTAGGCGCTAATTATTATTTCAACAAAAAGAACAAAGGGCTTTATGGCGGCCTGGGAGTTGGATTTTTGAATCTTGGCGTGACGGAAAAAGGACTAACCAATCCCAATACTTTTCAAAACGACGGCACGGGAGATTTTTCGATTGGCGCAACTTTGATTGAAGCTAAAGTTGGTTACCGCTGGATTTGGGGCGCTTTTAGTCTTACGCCCGAAGCCGGCTACGCTTTGGGTTCAGTGAGCAACAGCGTAACTTACACGGCTACTTTCCCCGACGGCTCGACGGCGCAAGAAACTTACGACACCAGCGGCATTCCCGTAGGCGCGGGCGCAATTTATTCGGTAACTATCGGGTTGGCGTTTTAACGTAATCTCAAAGGACGTCCTCGGAACTTAATCTTCAAGCCCCCTTTTTCTTTTACGTAAGGGGGCTTCCTGTTTTGTTAATGAGAGCGTAGTAAATTTTTAAGCGCGCAGCTAATTTACGAGGAACCCCGGCAATCCGCCTTAATTCATTGAACCAATCGCGCATTGATTTTTCCCCTTACGGTTTGCAACTCCGGAGGCGGTTAACATTTCTTTTTTTGCGATGATTCCTGAAAGGGAAAGGAAGCTTGTTTTTAAAATTAAAAATGAGCTTAAAAATCAGACTACCGATTCAATAAAATTTTTCAATTCCTCAACCGAATAAAATTTGTAATCGGCGGGCATGTTTTGAACTTTTTTCTTGGCGTAACTGTCCCACAAAACTGACGCAACTTTTACCCCCGCGTCGCGAGCCGCAATTATGTCCGACGGCGCGTCGCCCACCATTAAAACTTTGGAAGGCTTAAGTTTAAAGCGCTCAAGGAATTTAAGAATGCCTTCCGAGTTTGGCTTGTGGTTGTTGACGTCGTCGCCGGTCACGATTAAATCGAACAGTTCGTAAACGCCGATTTCTTTCAAAGTAATTACGGAGGATTCGCGTCCTTTGCCGGTAAAAATTCCCAGCGGCTTGCCGGCTTTTTTAATCGTCAGTAAAATGTCCTTAACGCCGGGAAATTCTTTTGTAAGCTTTTTGTGATTTTCTTTGTAAAATTTGTAATAATCTTTTCGTCCGTTCAAATAATTTTCGCCCAGCCATTCTTTCAGGATTACATCTTCGGTTGGACCGAAAAGAGCGATTATTTCTTTAGGAGTAAGCGTTTTGCCCAAATATTTTTTGATTACAAAATTGAAGGTCGCAAAAATCAATTTGTTGGTGGAAGCTATTGTTCCGTCGATGTCGAAAATAAATCCTTCGAATTTTTCGCCCATTTAATTTCCCTTTAATGAATTACCGTTACTCCGGCCGGAACAAAACAAGTTTGCCGTCCATGTTAGAGCCAAGGAAATAATCGTCCTTAACGCGCTGAACGGAGAAGGGTCTTGCGTTCCCCAGGAAAATTATTTTTTTGTATTTCTTTCGGTTTATTCTGTAAACGTTACCGTATTGCGTGGTGAATAGTATCTTATTAGAGTACTCTATTGGAGTAGTAGGGTTAACGTCCAGCCCGTATTTTATTTTGAATTCAAGCGCGCCCCTGCCGGATTTTGCCGGGACAAGGTAGAAATCATCACGCCTGCTTTTTACGAAAAGGCGCTTGAAATTTTTTGAAATTCCGATTGACGCCCATGCGTCGTATTTGTCCGTAGCCCAAATTGTTTTACCCAAAAGCAAATCGATTTTGTAGGTAAATTTGTCGGGCGCGGTCAGGTAAATGAATTTGCCGTCGGTAACGGGTTGAACGGCGGCGGGGGAATAGTAAAAGTTCTTGTTCATTCGCCAGCGCCAAATAAGCCAGCCGCCGCGGGCGTCGATGCAGTAAAGGAAAGTGTCCCACGCGCCGTAAACAATTTTATTGTTCACGAAAAGCGGAGTAATTTGAATCATTCCCTTTGCGTCTTTGTTTACCCAGTATTGTTGCAGGGTTTCAACGTCGTAGCAGTAAAGTTTGCCGTCGGACGTTCCGAAAATTACCGCCGCTTTGGAATTTGTTTTCTTGGGAACCATTAGTTCTTTGGAGCCCGTGTAATCAATAGTAAGCAAGCCGGAAGTAATTGTTTCGTCGAATCCGATTGATTGAATTTCCTCGCCCGTGTTTTCTTTTAGAGTGATTAAATCCCCCTGCAACGTGGCGGCAATTACGTAACCGTCGCGCGCGGCCGGCCGGGATGCGATGTTTCCGAATGATTGAAAATCCCAGAGTTTTTTACCGCGCAAGTCAAAGCAGGAAATTAATCCGTCGTAGGAAGCGGTAATGATTTTGTCCTTTAGAATCAAGGGTTCCGCGATGGTAGTAGCGTTCAAGTCCTTGTGCCACAGTATTCGGGCGGAATAGTTGATTAGTTGAGTTGAATCGATGCCGGCGACACTAAATGTCGAATAAAGAGGAATTAAGCCTACCGTTTTCCGGAAGCCTGCGCTATCGTATTCGAAGAAATTAAGAGCGCTGTCGCTAACGTTAACGGCGGTAAATCCCCATGTAGAATCTTTTTGTTTTAATGTGGAGCGGTTCATGAATCCTGGAACGCCGTTAAAATTAAGGCTTTCGTAACGGTGTCCGTGCCCCACTAATATTGCTTTAATATTTTTACCTCTAAGCAGGTTTGTAAGTTCAAAGCCGTTGTCGATTGAAGAAGTTACCTTGAAATGAACAAACAGTATTATTCTAAGACTATCGGGCGTTTCCTGCAAAGCATTCTTTAACCATCCGAGGGTTTCGGGGGAAAGGTGCCCGCCTCCGCCCCGCCACAAAATAGCGGCGTTCAAGCCGATGTATTCTTCTTTGCCGAATTTAAAATTAAAATTAGCGCTTTCCCAGTTGTCTGTAAATCCCAATCCTCCGGATTCGGACCAGACGAAGTCGTGATTGCCGGGAAT
>JALWSN010000459.1 GCA_027080245.1 Ignavibacteriales bacterium
ACAACGGAAGACATACCTAAATAATTAATTGTTGGGTGGGGGCATCGTGATACCGTTTTTCATTTCCAAGTAAAGAGCGCATTGTCGATTTTAATAACTAATGTTCTGAAACCCCAAAATAAAGAACAAATTGATTAACTAAGAGAAAGAGTGACTTAGAGACTGAGAGAGAAAAGAAATTGCAATCCAAAATACTTTTGACTTTTTAACTTTTACTTTTGAGATTTGAATCTTTAATTTCTCCCCAACAATTCTTTTCCCAGTTCGGCAAATTCTTTTTCGAAAAGGCTTGTCAATTTTAATTTTTCTTCCCCTGGCAGCAAGCTTGCCTTAACGCCGTTAAGCGCCAGTTGTTTAATTGTCTCTTTACCGAAGTCAAATGTTTTTGCTATTTTCAAATATTCTTCGGTCAAGGTAGTGTTAAACATCGGCGGGTCGTCCGAGTTAATGGTTACAAACAAGCCCTCGCTAAGTAGTTCGGGCAAGGGATGATTTTCAATAGAATCCGCAACGCCAAGGCAAACATTGCTTGTAACGCTAACGTCAAGCGGAATTTGATTTTCTCTTAAGAACTTCACCAATCCGGGATCTTCCAGGCATCTAACGCCATGCCCTATTCTTTTAGCGGAAAGAGTTTTAATTGCGCCCCAAACGCTATCTGCGCCTTCCGTTTCTCCTGCATGCGGCAGAGCAGGCAAATTTGCATTCTTCGCGCGCGCGAATGTTTCCGCAAACAACTCAGGCGGGTTTCCGGTTTCGGGTCCGCCTAATCCAAACCCAATAATGCCGTTTCCCATGTTTTTAATTGCCCAATCAACAACCTTTAAACTTTCTTCCACGGGTCTCATATTCCGCGCCAAATCCGGGACCAACCCCATAGTTACTCCATACTCTTTCTCCGCTTTTTCCCTTGCTTTGTTAATTGCGGCAAGTTGCTCGTCGAACGAAACGCGTTTAACATGAGTAAAAGGGGTGAAAATTACTTCGCTGTATTTAATGTTTTGCCTCGCTTGATTTTTAAGGAACTCAAACACAATTAGTTCGAAATCTTCCGGTGCGCGCAAACAGCTGCAAATCGCAAAATAAACTTCGACGAAATGATCGAAACTTGAAAAGCGGTACCATTTGCGAATTTCTTCAATCGATTTTGCCGGCAACGTAACATTATTTTTTTTAGCTAACAACAGCAGCGTTTCCGGCAGAATTGAACCTTCGAGGTGAACGTGTAGTTCGACCTTAGGCATTCGTTCAAAAAATTCTTCTAAAAACATTTGTTTATTTCTTTTTGGTTGAGGCGGTTCTCTTATTTAGCTTTTTGAACAAAACAGGGAAAGATACAATTAACAGCAAGGCGGCAAAGTAAATTAAACGTAAAATCATGTTTAGTTTAATATTGTTTTAATAACAAAATTTTAACGCCATAAATATTGAAGCATTGCGTTAAGTAAAAATTTTCAGAGGCGTTTTTTCTTTGCAAATAACGACCTAATGATTTTTAATATTGAAAATTAAAAATTAATTCAAGACAAAACAAACAAATTTAGTCTTAGTACTTAACTTTAAATAAACAGAGCCCTCTGGAAGGAAGTGCTTGCGCTGCGGCTTGCCTGTCTTTTGCTTTCAATACTTCGGTTAAATAACTTGCGGGACTGGATTCGTTGTAAGCTTTAAGAATCGTTCCCAATAAAGATTTCACCATTCCGTGTAGGAACCTATCCGCTTCAACAAGCGCAATAATTAAGTCCCCTTGTTTTCGCCAATGAATCTTTTGCAAATCGCAAACTTTGTTTTTAACCTCGGTTTTGTTCCTTGCAAACGAGCTAAAATCTTTTTTCCCGAGGAGGAACCTGCTAATTTCGTTTAATTTGTTCAAATCGTAATTGGAGAGGAATTCCACACGGTAAGAAAATTTGTTGTAAAAGGGATTTTTAGAAAGAGAAAAAAGGTAAACATACGAACGCGAACGCGCGTCGTAGCGGGCGTGGAATTCTTCCGCCACGGCAGAAACGTTCGAAATTGCAATCTCGTCAGGCAAAATCGAATTAAGCGAGTAAATAAATTTTTCAAGATTTAATTTTTCTTTGAATCTGAAATTAGCCACCTGCCCCCAGGCATGCACGCCGGCATCGGTTCTGCCCGAACCTATTAAGTTAACGCGCTCTTTAAGCAAAGTTTCAATTGCTTTGGTAATTGTTCCCTGCACCGTTCTTTGCGAAGGTTGAATTTGCCAGCCGGCAAAGTTTGCGCCGTCGTATTTAATTTTAAGCAAATAATTCATGTTAAGAATATTAAAAAAATTTAATTTCTTTTTTTGAAAGTTAGCAAAAATTTTTATATTATTTGCACTCAAATTTACGCGTAGCTTTACGATGAGCAAGGTTAGCAAGGCACACCGGGGTTTAGGGAAATAATCATCTTAAAATACTAACTTAAATAAATTATTTTCTAACTTTCAAAAAGGAGAGAGTATGAAAAGAGTCGTTTACTCATTGACCTTTCTGTTGCTCTTTTTGTCCTTTACGTACGGTCAGGGGCTGAAAATCAGGGGAACCGTACAGGACGAAATGGGCAGTCCGCTACCCGGAGCAAATATTGTAATCCCGGCATTAAATCTGGGTACAGCATCCGGGCAGGATGGAAAGTACGTTTTAACTGTGCCTTCTTCGATGATTAAGGGGCAAAAGGTAAAATTAGAAGTTTCCTTTGTTGGCTACAAAAAGCAATCTATGCTAATTGTTCTAACCAAGGGAACGATGAAATTAAACTTCACTCTAAAGGAAGACGTCTTCCAGAGCGAAGCTGTGGTTGTTACCGGCATTGCCTCCAAAACATCGAAGGCAATTGCTCCGGTTGCCGTTTCCAGAATTCCGGTAGCTAAATTTACGGAAGTAAACGGTTACCAAAGTTTTAGCCAGCTACTCACCGGCAAAGTAACCGGCGTTCAATTAAAAACCGCTTCCGGTAATGTTGGCGGCGGGTTCAGATTTTTCATGCGTTCCGGCGGCGGTTTGAACGGCAACGAACAACCGATAATTTACGTTGACGGCGTTCGCGTAGACAACGCCCGCGTTAGCGGTTACGGCGTTGGCGGACAGGGAATGAGCATGTTGGCAAACCTCGACCCCGACGACATTGAAAAAGTTGAGGTTCTTAAAGGACCTGCCGGCGCGGCAATGTACGGAACTTCCGGCTCGAACGGCGTAATTCTTATTACAACTAAAAGCGGAAAATTCCGTGGCGGAGCTAAAAAAGTTAACATTAACTACAAATTCATTTACGGCTTCAATCAGCAAGCGCACAAGTACGACACTACCAGATTTATTTCCGCCAAAGATGCTAACGCTATTTTCCGCGACGGCTTAATCAGGCAAAACACTTTAAGCGCCTCCGGCGGTTACGGGTTCATCCGTTACTTTGCTTCAATCGATAACAGGTTCGAAAATGGTATTCTGGAAAACAACAACATGGACAGAACCTCTCTGAGAGCAAACATTATTGCAGCGCCAAGCAACAACCTTACGATGACTTTCGATGCGGGCTACACCCTCAAT
>JALWSN010000460.1 GCA_027080245.1 Ignavibacteriales bacterium
ATAATGATGTTCCCATTTTTCTTAAAAAAGCTGCGGAGAATTTTGCAAAGATAAAAACAGAAAAAGGGAAAAAAATAGATTCACTTTTTACATTAATAAAAAAAATCACACCTGCTAAAAGAAGTGAAATATTTGACAATAAACTTTTGAGAAATAAAAAAGTCGTTATCAATGAAAAGGATTTAGAAAAAGCAAAAGAATTAATGTATTATGCATATGCACACGCACCTTTAGAACTTCGCAAAAAAGAGAAAGTTTTATTTGAAGAATGGAAAAAAACAGATTATACTGACCTAAAACCAAATGAACGAAAAAAAATAGTTGAAGAAGCTTTAATTGAAAAGTATGGAAAAGATTATGTTGGCTTTCTAAAAACACCATACTTTATGAGGGTACGAATTAATAAGATTATAAATAAAAAAAACCATCTATCTGGAAGAATGAGAGGGAGTGTTTTAAGAACATATTTAAATGTAACAATTCTAACTATTTTGAAAGGTAAAAACTATTATTCTATTGATGATACTATAACTGTCACGTTCATGCCAATTTGGTTCGAAAATAGTAATGTATTTCCTCCAAAATTTATGGTTGGTGAAGAATATTTAATACCATTAAATAATTGGAAAAATTATTCAACAAATATTCTTGAATTAGATATGCATGGATTAAACACGCTTTATCAGATTAAAAACGGCAATGTATACAATCCTCTGATATCAGAAAATAAAGTGATAAAATCATGGGATAATTTTAAAAAAGAATTTGAGCTAAAATATTTAATCGATAAATAAAGAGGCGCATAATGAAGAAAATAATTATACTTTATAGTTTTTTAATATTCCAAATAATAATTAATGCACAGCAAAATGATATTACATCACTAAAATTTTCATGGATAAATTATCCTGAATTCGGAAGAGTTGATGTGCAAACATCTGTAGACTATTCAAGTCCTTATCTAATAAGATGGAATGATGATAAAATAGTACTTAATTACCCCATATATTTATATACTTTTTATACCGATACAATACCTAGTAATCTTATTGGTCAAGAAAATGATATAAATTTATTGCTTTCAGATGCGGTATCAAATTGGAATTATAACTATAATATAAAAATTGAAATAAATGATTATGTTGACAAAGCTGTTCATGCTTATTTTTCAGATGCAGACAGCCTTTTTCGGACAGCTAGTGGTGAGTATGCACAAGCAATTACAAAGTTTCCAGTAATATGGAATAGCTCAAAACAACAGTTTGAAAGGTAGTGTACCAAACTTTGTGTAAATGGTGTAATTCCTCGGAAGCGTAGTGGAGCAGCGCCGGTTAATTGCAGTCCGCGGACCCCATCTCTTCCCCAAAAACCTCCGGCCATCTCCCCCAAAAAACATTCTTAACCATTGCATTTCCGCAACGGTTCATCCCGCGTTTTCTTGTTTACGAAATTCTTGTCTTGACTGTTTCTTTTTTCTTTCGTAAGTTAACGTTTGTTGACTTTGACGGGGAAAAAATGGAACAAAAATTCGGACGGAAAGCTAAACGGCGCAAACAATTGCGGGAAGTTCCCGCCGGGGCATTATTATTCGCCCGTTCCTTCGCAGGAGGAAATCTCGAAATACCGCAGAACTTTGCGCGGAATGAACAACGAGCCCGTGGATATTAAAATGAACGCGGAAACCCAATACAACCTTCTGAACGAATATTCCAAATTTTACCCCGAGCTGCCCTTCCCCGAAACGCCAAGCGGAGCCTTCCGCTACTATTACCAAAACGATTGGTTTAGTTACTCCGACGGAATTTTTCTTTACTCCTTCCTGCGGAAGTTCAAACCAAAGCGAATTGTGGAAGTGGGCTCGGGCTTTTCTTCGGCGGTAATTCTGGACACAATCGAAAATTTCTTTCCCAAAAGGCCCAAGGTAACTTTCATTGAACCTTACCCGGACAGGCTGCGCAGTTTGTTGAAGGATTCCGACACAAAACATGTAAATTTACTTGTTGAAAAATTACAGGATGCACCTTCCGCCATTTTTGCGGAGATGCGGGAAAACGACCTGCTATTCATCGATTCCAGCCACGTGCTTAAGTGCGGAAGCGATTTGCAATGGCTGTTGTTCGAAATTTTACCGCACATCAACGCCGGCGTAGTCGTGCATTTTCACGATGTGTTCTACCCCTTTGTTTACCCGGATTCCTGGCTGAACGAGGGAATTTATTGGAACGAAAGCTATTTCCTTCGAGCATTCCTTTCCGGCAATGCCGACTGGGAGATTTTATTTTTTAATACTTTTGTTAGCGTTATGTTTAACGACATCATTAAAGTAAAAATGCCCCTTTGCGCAAAGAACCCGGGCGGAAGTTTGTACATCAAACGCGTTAAAAAAGATTATTGAATTAGCCCGAATTTTTACGGGCGGCTTAATAATTCATTAATAATATTTCCCCTCAATTTTGCAGACGCGGTTAATTCTTTTAAAAATTACTAATTTAATTTGCATTATTTTTCGGGCAGAAAAAGTTAAATTTTGGAATTAAGCGAACAGTAAAGATTGCTAAAAGTAAACGAAATATTCTATTCAATTCAAGGCGAGGGAACGGCGCAGGGCAAACCCTGCTCGTTCGTAAGGCTTACCTATTGTAATTTGCGCTGCTCCTATTGCGACACCGAGTACGCATTTTACGAAGGCGAGGAGATGAGCCTCCGGGAAATAATCGACAAAGTAAAAGCCTACCCCAGCCTGCTTGTTGAAGTAACCGGCGGCGAGCCTTTGGCACAAAAGGAATCGTTGAGTTTGCTTAAAGCTTTGTGCGACGAAGGGTTCGAAACTTTGCTGGAAACAAGCGGCAGCCTTCCAATTAAAGACGTGGACAAAAGGGTGAAAATAATAATGGACGTCAAAACTCCTTCGAGCGGAATGGCAGATAAGAACCTCATTGAAAATTTAAATTTCTTAAAAAAGGAAGATGAAATTAAATTTGTAATTGGAAATTTCGAAGATTACCAATGGTCTAAAAATTTTATTGAGGAACGCGGGCTGAGCGGAAGAACAGTTCTCTTTTCGCCTGTGTTCGGAAAAATGGAAGCTAAAACTTTAGCTGAATTGCTCTTGAAAGACGGACTGGACGTAAGACTGAATTTACAAATTCACAAGTTTATTTGGCAACCAAACACGCGAGGCGTATGATGAAAGTGGCAAAGGAATTCAAATGGGAAATGGGGCACAGGCTTCCGTTTCATCAAGGGAAATGTAAAAATCTGCACGGGCATTCTTACAAACTAATGGTGGAATTCGAGGGTGAAGAGGACGAAAACGGAATGGTAATAGATTATTACGATATTTCAAAAATCATTAAACCAATTACCGAAAAGCTGGACCATTCCGTAATGGTTTGCGAGAAGGACAAGGATTTAATAAACGCTCTGGAATCCCTGCAATCCCGGATGGTAATTGTTCCGTTCCAGACGACCGCGGAAAACATTTGCAAGTTTTTCATTAATGAAATTTCCTCGGCGCTTAATAATAAAACCATTACGGC
>JALWSN010000461.1 GCA_027080245.1 Ignavibacteriales bacterium
ATGAACTTGTTTGGAATTGCCCATTTTTCAATTTTGCCCGCTTCAACGAAAGTCTTTAATATTTTAATTACGTCCCGTTCAATTTCGTCTTCGGCAGGGGCGTTTTTAGCGGGCTTGAAAAAAGCCACCGGGCGTTCTCCCCAGCGCTCGTCCGGTACGCCAATTACCGCCGCCTGCGCGACGAAATTGCTTTGCTCAATCATATTTTCCAAATCGAGTGAAGAAACCCACTCGCCGCCGGTTTTAATTACGTCCTTTAATCTGTCTGTAATTTTGAAGTAGCCCTCCTCGTCCCTGTAACCAATATCGCCCGTGTGCATCCAGCCGCCGCGCCAAAGTTCTTTGGATTTTTCTTCCACTTTGAAATATCCGCCTGTAAGCCAAGGCGCTCTTACCACAATTTCGCCAACGCCGCCATTTCCACGCGGCAATTCGTTCATTTGCTCGTCCACAATTTTCGCCTGAACCAACGGAACGGGAAAGCCCGTACGGGTTAGCAGACCCAATTTTTCTTCCATTTCAATTTTTTCCTCGCCGGGTTTGAACTGCGCAAGGGTAAGAACCGGCGCCGTCTCCGAAAGTCCGTAACCGGACATTACTTTAATGTTCCTCTCCAGAGCTTTCCTTGCAAGGGATTTCGTAAGAGCCGCGCCGCCAATTACAACTTTCCAATTGGAAAAATCGAGATTTTGCGTTGCGGGATTGTCCAACACCATTTGTAAAATAGTGGGCACACAATGCGAAAAAGTAACTTTGTGCTGCAAAAGCAATTTCACCAAAAGCTCGTCGTAGCGCCCGGGGTAAACCTGCTTTACGCCCATTAACGTTGCGATGTAAGGAACGCCCCAGGCGTGAACGTGAAACATCGGGGTTAGCGGCATGTAAACGTCCTTTTCGGTGAACGAAATTGGATTGCCGAAATTACCGAACGCCGTTGCAACCGCCAGCGTGTGCAGAACCAATTGCCTGTGCGTAAAGTAAACGCCTTTGGGATTGCCCGTTGTGCCAGTAGTGTAAAACGTAGTAGCCACCGTATTCTCATCCAAATCGGGGAAATCAAATTCTTCGCTCTGAGCGGATAACAATTCCTCGTATTCGCCCACCGATTCCACTTCGGGCGAATAGTTCTCGTCTCCGTCGGAAATAAAAACAATGCCTTTTACCGTCTCAAAATTTGCTTTGATTTTTTTCACCAGAGGCTCAAAATCCTTGTGAACAACCAGAATTTTGTCCTCGGCGTGATTGATTGTGTAAAGCATCTGCTCGGGGGAAAGCCGGACGTTTACCTGGTGCAAAATTGCGCCCATCATCGGCGCTGCGTAGTAATGCTCAAGGTAACGGTGACTGTCCCAATCCATTACAGCCACCATGTCTCCCTTTTCCACTCCGAGTGATTTTAACAAATTTGCCAGCTTGTGCACGCGTTTGTAAAAATCCCGGTAAGTGTAGCTGAACTTGTCGCGGTAAATTATTTTTTCCTCCGGCTTCCAATCCAACGTGTGCGTCAGCAGATGTTTGATTATCAGTTGGTAGTTGTAACCAAAGTTAACAAATTTTTCCATTGAGCGCCTCCTCTAAAATGATTAGTAAAATTTTTGCGTGAATACGGGGAACTTGTTTTAATTCTAAATTGAATATAATTATTTTTTGCACTTATGTCCAAAATAATTTTTTTTGGTTAAGAAAAAATGTGAAGGTCTTAAGTAATAAGTCTTAAGTCGTAAGTGTAGGAATCATCTTTTTTTCGTTAACCACGTTCTTTAGAGCGTGGTTACGTGCGAAGGGAATTACACTTACTGTTTTCTTTTTAACTGCAAAGACTGAGTCCCAGCGGGACGACATCTTTGTAGAAACTCAAACTGCAACACGAAAAAAAAGAGCTCCAGCGGAGCGAAACTAAAAATGGATGGGTGCATTGATGCATAGATGGATAATTGGGGATGATTAAATTAAGATTTTTGTACTATTTAGGTTTGAATTTCAAAATAATGTTTATTTGAATTTATTAAAATCTTAAAATATCTTTTTTCCGTCGTTCCCCTTAAAGCCCCAAACATCCATTTATGCAATTATCCAATCATCCTAAAATATGGCCGGGGAGGAGTTGGGAGAAAGTCTTATGGAATAAGTCTTAAGTCGTAAGCGCTTTTAGTTTTGACGAAGCCATCCCCCTGAGATTGCAGTTGGAACGCTGAAATGCAAACATGCCAATCTCCAAAAGTCGTTTTACGCGGGCTTGAATTCAGCCTTGAGATAAAGCGGTTTTCCCCTTTAAACCGCGCCCAACATAAGTTGCTAAATATAAAATATTGTTAATAGCAATATTTTAGCCTAACAATATTTAATAAATATAAAAAACGGTTTAAGTTAAAAAGTTTCTTTATTTTTAATCTTTAATTATTAAACATTAATTAAGGGCGCAAATGACCGACAAATACAAAAACGCAGGCGTGGACTTAAAAGCCGGAGAAGAAATTGTT
Organism: Ignavibacteriales bacterium; assembly: GCA_027080245.1. Lineage (GTDB taxonomy): Bacteria > Bacteroidota > Ignavibacteria > Ignavibacteriales > Melioribacteraceae > WFQV01. The sequence goes on from JALWSN010000461.1 coordinate 2,481, forward strand.
AAGAGAATTAAAGACTTTGCTTCCGCTACCTTTAACGAGAATGTACTTAGCGGCATCGGACATTTCGGGGCGTTTTACAAGGCGGATTTCGGAAAGATGAAAGAGCCCGTTTTGGTTTCGAGCGTTGACGGCGTTGGGACTAAATTAAAAATTGCCATTGCCTTAAACAAGCACGATACTATTGGGCAGGATTTGGTTAACCATTGCGTAAACGATATTTCCGTTGGCGGCGCACAGCCATTGTTCTTTCTGGATTACCTTGCTTTCGGCAAATTAAATGTCGAGACTGCGGCGGAAATAATCAAGGGGTTTTCAAAAGCGTGCAGGAAAAACGGGCTTGCCTTGATTGGAGGAGAAACCGCCGAAATGCCCGGGGTTTACGCGGAAAACGAATACGACATTTCGGGAACAATTGTTGGCGTGGCGGACAAAGAAAAAATAATCAACGGCGACCTGGTAGAAGAAGGAGACGTTTTAATTGGCATCGCTTCAAACGGATTGCACACAAACGGCTACTCGCTTGCCCGCAGCGTTTTGTTGAAGCAATACTCGTTGACGGAATTTATTCCGGAGCTTAATTCCACGCTTGGGAACGAGCTTTTAAGGGTTCACAAATCTTACTTAAATTTCATCCAAAAGCTCTCGTCGGAGATTTCCGTTCACGCTTTTTCCCACATAACCGGCGGCGGCATTTTGGGCAACACCCGCCGGGTAGTGCCTGATAAACTTAAAATTAATGTTGATTGGAATGCTTGGGAAACTCCCCCAATTTTTAATTTAATTCAAGAAGCGGGCGGAATTACGGATGAGGAGATGCGGCAGGTTTTTAATCTTGGCGTGGGATTGATTGCCATTGTTGGGAAAAAAGACGTAGAACAAACATTAAAAATTGCCGGAAAAGCCGGCGAAAAGGCTTTTGTGATTGGGAAGATTTCCGGGGCGTAATTGTTGAAAAGTCTTAAGGAATAAGTCTTAAGTAGTAAGTGTGTTGAGTTGCACGAATTTTGGGGTTAATATCGTACGGTACAGGAGAGATTGCCGTTTGCTTTAGTT
>JALWSN010000462.1 GCA_027080245.1 Ignavibacteriales bacterium
CTTCCGCATTCCTTGGTTTATTTTGTAGCCGCAATTGCGGAGTTTTTTTCATTATTCTCCAAGCAAGCCGCAACGTTTAACATTGAAAAGGCAAGGGATTTTGTTCAGCAATATTGGATTTGCTCTTCTCAAAAAGCAATGAAAGACTTGGGTTTTGCCTGCGAAGTTCAACTTGAAGAAGGCATCCAGAGAACTATTGATTGGTACAAAGCAAACAATTGGCTCTGAGGAATTCCTTCGGCGGAATACAAGAGATGAGTTTGGCAATTATTGCAATCCGAGTTTCCGAAATCAGGAATGGAATTAACCCCAATTTTATTGGAGATTAAGAAATGCACCGTCTCGCACTCCCGATGTTTATTGGCTTTTAAAAAGATGTAGATTTTTTTTACTGCGGCGTTTTTGTGCGCGGTCAAATAATCGATGTGCCAATAAATATTTTTTTCTTTTTTCAGATGCCGAAGGATTCTTGAGGTTAAATTTTTCTGAGCGCTTCCCACGTAATAATAATAGCCCTTTGGAAGAATGTATTCGCTAAAAGCCTTGTGTTTTAAGCGCGTTGAAGAATTTAAATAAATTTCCAATATGTAAATCCCTCTATCGAGGCTAATTTGCTTTGGCACCTTCTTTAATCCAGGTTTTAATTCCCTGTAATTCTTTTTTAGTAACCGGCGGAGCGGGAGCGGTAACGGGGGGCATCGGTCCATAACCGCCGGCGCCTTCAATTGCCCAGACTAAAATACTGTTTTCGGGATGATAGGGAAACACAATTTGAATATCTTCCGTCGTGCTCGCATAATTTGTAAGGCTCAATCCGCCAGCCTTGGTTGCGTCGTCGTGACAACCGGAAAGAGTGCATTTGTAATTAAATATCGGTTGAATGTGACGACTGTAACTTACATTTTTAGCAGGAATGTCGTTGTCGTTTGGTCCTACGGTATCCTTACATGCGTAAGCAAATACCGAAATGAAAGAAACCGTTAAAATTAAAGAGACAATATTTTTAACTACTTTTAATTTCATAACAGAACAAAAGTAAATTAAAAAAAATAATATTACAATTTGATTGACAAATTAAAATTCAATCTCTAAATTTGAGTTCTTGATAATTTAACTTTGGGGCTATAGCTCAGCTGGGAGAGCGTCTGAATGGCATAAAGCCGTTATCCTTTATTTCCTTTAACAATTCAATTTTTTCTATTTTGGTGTATAATTTTGACATAGCTCTAAGTTAAAATTATGTTTACATCATCCATTTAATTTCAAATACATAAAGCAATAATTTTTCTTTAGATTGTCATCCTTAAATGTTAAGGATTTTCAAATACTAAAAAGATTGAACAATATTCGGTTATTAATGTATAATTAATATTAAAATTATTGCATTAAATGATAAAATATTATATTTTAAATAAAAATAAGTGAGGTTATTATGTTAGAAAAGGAATTCCAATATTATAAAGAGCACCAAAGAGAGCTTGTTAATAAATATAATGGTAAGGTTATTGTTATTGTTGGAGAAGAAGTTGTTGGCGTTTATGACAATAAACTTGATGCATTTGAGGAATCAAAAGATAAATATGAAATTGGAACATTTTTAATTCAAGAGGTTGCACCAGGTAAAGAAAATTATACAGAAGTTTTTCATTCTAGAGTTGTCTTTGAATGACTTCTACCAAGATTATGCCTATTAATTCATTTACAAGCAGGGCGCCAGTACGAGTAAATGCATTAATTACAAAATGTGGCGTAACTCAAGCTTTTAATCCATATAAAAGAAAGTCACCCCCTCCCATCCCCATTGAATTTCAAGCTTTATGGGATACCGGAGCTACTGCCTCGGTTATTTCATCTGAGGTTGTTAAACAACTTGGATTAAAACCAATAGGTAAAGCAAATGTAACTGGCGTTAATACAACAACTATAGTAAATAAATATATGGTTAATTTTTATTTACCAAATAATGTTGGTGTTTATGGAGTTACAGTTCTTGAAGGGAAACTAAATAATTTTGATATTTTAATAGGGATGGATATAATCACTCTAGGTGATTTCTCAATTTCAAACTATAATGGAAAAACAACTTTTTCATTTAGGATCCCATCAATTAAAGAAACAGATTTTGTAAAAGAAACTAAATCTTTTGATAAGGCCAATCCTCATATAAAAATAGGCAGAAACGACCCTTGTCCTTGCGGTAGCGGCAAAAAATATAAAAATTGTCATGGACGGACTTAAACATTATTGTATCTTTTAATGCTTAGTATTTTTATTTAGCAATTTTCATAATGTTTGCTGGTGTTGTATGTTAACAATTAATATTTTTTTCCACCATTCCGAAAAGTCATAGTCTTTCACTATTTGCGTCGAGAAGGGAGCACAAACCGATATTCCCTGGCAATCTTACGGCTTTCCGGAAAGGCGAAGCAATTCAAGCCCGCGCAGAAGATTTTGACTTTGATAATAATATTTTTTACGTTTTTAATTCCAAAGGCAAGCGATTAGATGCAGTTCCACTATTAGAACTATTAGATGACATTAAGGAATTTTTCGAATGGAACAACTTTCTGGAAAGCGGATTATTGTTGGGCTATCTTCACATTATAAGACTTGGAAAACTGCAAATATTAATTTAAATTTCAAAATTAAAATTCACAATTTACGGAGAGCCAGAGCGATACACTTAGCTAATGCCGGCGTTTCGTTTTTGATCTCACACAAACTTATGAGGTATCGAAACTCATGAACGACACAGAAATATTACATCAAAGTCAATCTCGATTCCATACGTGAAAAGATGAATGAATTTCTGGCATAATTTTGGCATAGTTTCGAGAAGTAAAAAGCAAAATTTAGACAAATTTTAAGATAGAGAATGTTCTAAGACAGTTTGAAAATCAGCGATAAATAAAGTATTTTAATATTGGGGCTATAGCTCAGCTGGGAGAGCGTCTGAATGGCATTCAGAAGGTCAGGGGTTCGAGCCCCCTTAGCTCCACAAATTTTTTCCTTAATCTACTAACAAATTAACCAATGAAAGTATTGCCTGCGTTAGCGCTTTTTACTTCAATCCTTTCAATGCGTTCGTTCTTGGAAAAATAAATTGGCAGTTTTGTTTCGAACTGCTCGTTCAATCCAATGCAATCAAGATTTTTCTTCACGTAAACAACTTCCGTGTTCTTCCGGTAAACGTATTCGGAAGGCAAATATTTGTAATAAATTTTAAGCCTGTAAACATGAGGCATTAAGCACAGAGGACAACGAACCTCAATATTTTCAACTCTCATCGGCATTTGTTCTTCCTAAAATTTTTGCGCTTTTATTATCGTAAATCTTTACTTCAAGTTTAGCCTGATATTAAAGGGGAATATTAGAATGTTTTTTCCTGGGGTTTGAATCCACCTTTGTTTTCAGTAATTGAAAAGCGTTTACCAATTTTAATCTTGTCTCTGACGGCAAAATCACGTCGTCGATGTAGCCGTGTTCCGCGGCAGTGTAAGGATTAGCAAAATTCTCACGGTATTCTT
>JALWSN010000463.1 GCA_027080245.1 Ignavibacteriales bacterium
GTGGTAGAGCACTCCGACTTTCAGTCGGAGGGGTCCCTACAAGAGAGAGCGCAGAAAAAGTTGAAATAGTGTTAAGATGGGCGCGTAGCTCAGTGGTAGAGCATCTGCCTTTTAAGCAGAGGGTCCCTGGTTCGAGCCCAGGCGCGCTCACGAAAGTGAAAACTCCGGTTAAATTGTTAATCGGAGTTTTTTATTTTAACCGGGTGAACAAAATGCATTTTGTTTACGTTCTGAAATCGTTAAAAACGGGCAGGCGTTACATTGGCGAGACAAAAGACCTGAAGAAACGACTCCGCCTGCACAACGAAGGTAGAAGCAAAGCAACCAAGTACGGAACCCCCTGGATAATCGAAGTTGCTTGTGTAGTTGAAAATAAATCCGCTGGCAAAACATTAGAAAGAAAGTTGAAAAAATTAAAATGTTCCGAAAAAGCAATAGAGTATTTGAACCGTCACCATAAAATAGTTGTTAAAAACAATATTTGGTAAGTTATTGAAAATTAAATGCTAAGAGGTAGAGCACTCCGACTTTCAGTCGGAGGGGTCCCTGGTTCAGCCAGCCCCGCTCTGCGGGGAGCCCAGGCGTGCACACAATCATAATCCCTTGTAATATAAGAAGTTACAATGGCTTTTTGTTACTATTTCCATTATTCGTTTTTCCCGCCCCCTTTTAGCTTGATAACGACTATCGCGGCAAACCGCAATTATGAATGATGAACCTACCAACCGCCTGATTGCAGTTGGGCTGGGTAGGTAAGTTTTGAATAATGAATTTGGAATTTTACAGTAAAAATTTCTTTACAAGAAAAACAATGATTTGAACAGTAATACTATAATTGGGATTAAGTTAGGGTTTGCTGAAAAACCCATCTAAAAAATTTGATTATTAAGCAATCTGAATTTCATGACTCGATATATTTTTGTAAAATCAAAAGAAAATGACTCTTTGGACAAAATATTTGATGCTTGTTACACTACCAAAATTTTTTGTTAACTTTTCTTAAAAATTTTAGGCATTAATATTCAGCTTTTTTAAAAATCCTTTCAACACTTTCCATTCCGTACAGAGGAATATTAACAAAGTCCTTATCCTTAATGTAATTTCTCGGGGAAGTTCTAATAAGTAAATCAGGCGAATATTTATCTGAATAACTTCTTAGGCTTTTAATATTTCTACTCTTTCCGCTCTTTACTTCGAGGGGGTAAATCCTATCTCCGTATTGCAAAATAAAATCGACCTCAGCATCGCTCTTAGATTTCCAATAATAAAGTTCATATCCTTTCATCGCAAGCTCTGAAGCCACATAGTTCTCAATAAAAGCTCCGTTGTATTCTTGAAATAGCCTATCCGGTTTAATAATAATATCAGAGCTAACATTTAGCATTGCGCCTAATAGCCCATTGTCAAGCGAATAAACTTTGAACTTAGTCAAATCAACATAACCGGATAAAGGAAGTTTGGGAACTCTAATATTGTAAGCTACATTTATTAACCCTGCTTTCCTTAACCATTCAATACTGCTTTCATATAGGGACGCTCTTCCGTTTTTTCTTACTTCTTTATATCTAAACTTTTTATTTTCTTTAGCTAGTTGGTAGGGAATAGAGCGCCAAATTTCAGATATTTTAATTGCCTCACTTTTACCGGCATATTTGGAAAAATCCCTTTGATATGATTCAAGAATATCTCTCTGTACATTCCTTGCAAGAGCAATATCCTTGGTATTCAAATACGTCTGTAATACCTCCGGCATTCCTCCAAGGAATAAGTATTTTTTTAGATGACTTAGCAGTTTTTCATGCACTATTTCCACAAGGGGTTCGGTATCGGCTTTATTCATTAGTTTTTCAGCCAAAAGCTCTTCATTAACAGCTAAGAGATATTCAATAAAGCTCATTGGATAAAGTCTTAGGAAGTTTACCTTGCCTACAGGAAAAGATTTATGTCTGCTAACACTTACGCCCAACAAAGAACCTGCGGCGATTATGTTACATTCCGGCAATTGTTCGTAAAAATATTTTAAGCTGGTAATAACTTCAGGAACAACTTGAGCTTCGTCAAAAAAGATGAGTGTGTCCCGGCAGTTTATTTTTTTTCCAATGTAAAGGCTGATGTTCTCCAATAAATTCTCTGCTTTAAGAGAGCCTGTAAATAAAGTTTTTAATTCAGGTTCTTCTTCGAAATTTAAGTAGATGTAATTCTCAAACTCGTTCTCAGCAAACTCTTTTACAAGGTAAGTTTTCCCGACTTGGCGAGCTCCTTGCAATAGCAACGGCTTCTTATTAGGACTGTCTTTCCAGATCAACAATTCTTTGTACAATAACCTTTTCAATTTAATCTCCTTAAAAGTGCAAAACGCCTTTAAATAATACTCCAAAAATGTGTAACTAATATACTAAAATATCTCCAAATAATTGCCGGCTTATTTAAAGAAAAAATTTGCATTAGTGAAAAAGATTCTTTTTTTAAAGATAGAAAAGATTAAATTTTTGTAACAAAAACCTTACAAAATCTTCTCAAATCAAGTAATTTTAACCCACAAAAACAGGTACAGTTTAGTCACACATCGCCCCCCAAAAGTAAGTTTTTTAAAAAAATAAATTGCGTTTTTCGTCAAAAAACGAGGTTTTTACACCTTAAATCAGCCTTTTAAGCAGAGGGTCCCTGGTTCAGCCAGCCCCGCTCTGCGGGGAGCCCAGGCGCTCTCACGAAAGTAAAAACTCCGGTTAAATTGTTAATCGGAGTTTTTTATTTTAACCGGGTGAACAAAATGCATTTTGTTTACATTCTGAAATCGTTAAAAACGGGCAGGCATTACATTAGTGAGACGAAAGACGTGAAGGAACGACTATGCCGACATAACGAAGGGCGAAGCAAAGCAACGAAGTATGGCATTCCGTGGGAAGTGGAAATAATCAATTAGCTCACAATTTAATCATAGTGAAATCTACATTTAATTACGCGTATTTCATCATTAACTATTTGATAAATCAAACGATGCTCATCTGTAATTCTGCGCGACCAAAGTCCTTTGAATTTATGTTTAAGCGGTTCCGGTTTGCCAATCCCCTCAAATGGATGCCGGGAAATGTCCTTTAATAATTCATTAATTCTTTTAAGAATTTTTTTGTCGACTTTTTGCCAATACAAATAGTCTTCCCAAGATTCATCAACAAAAACAAACTTAAACTTCATCGTCAATTAATTCTTTTTCAAAGCCTTTGCCCTCCTTGAATTTTTTAATTGCGGAATCGAGCCTTTTAACGTTTGCCGCGGAGGAAAGCTCGTGTTGAGTAGTTAAAAGCGCGTTGTATTCCTCAAGCGAAAGAATTACAATTCCACGTTCCTTGCCACGATTAATTATTAAAGTCTCAAGGTCTTTATCGATTTTATTGAAATATTTTTTCATGTTATTTCTAAAATCCGACATTGTTGTAGTAAGCATAATTTTCTCCTTTTATTAAATTATGCACAAATATATGTACATAAATATAGAAAGTCAAATTTCAATTTTATTTCCAGT
>JALWSN010000464.1 GCA_027080245.1 Ignavibacteriales bacterium
AAAATAATTGAAAAACACATGGGTCAAATTTATTTCGAAACAAAAGACGGCTTCACAACATGCAATATTATTTTGCCATTTGCTAATAATTTTCAAGAGGAATTGTGATGAGAGTATTAGTTGTGGACGACGAACGGGACATGCTTAAAAGCGTGCGTAAATTGCTTACGCAAGCGGGGTTCGAATGCGTTACGGCAAATACTGGAGCGCAAGGAATTAAGCTAATGTACGATTTTGACTTCGACGCTATTCTTTGCGATTTGTTCATGCCTGAAATCGATGGCTTTAAGATTATTGCCGAAGCTAAAAATTTACAGCCTGAAGCGCCCGTAATTATTTTTACCGCCTTCGGCACAATCGAGCGAGCGGTAGAAGCCATGAAAAAAGGCGCGTATGATTTCATTGAAAAGCCCTTCGACGGAGAGCATTTAATTCTGTTACTCAAAAGAGCAATAGAACATAGAAAATTAAAATACAAAAACAGGAAATTACTAAACCAATTAGAAAAGAAAAACGCCTTCGAAAATTTAATCGGTCAAAGCGAGCAAATGCAAAGAATTTTTGGAATAATTACCAAAGTGGCGCCAACTAATGCTAATATTTTAATCACAGGCGAAAGCGGCACCGGCAAAGAATTGATTGCGCGCTCCATTCACAATTTAAGCCAACGCGCCGGTAAAATTTTCGTTCCGATTAATTGCGGCGCATTTCCGCTGGAATTATTCGAAGCCGAACTATTTGGCTATGAAAAAGGAGCTTTTACAGGAGCAACCACTAAAAAAATGGGGCTTCTTGAATACGCCAACAACGGCACTTTTTTCATGGACGAAGTAATGGAAATGCCGCCTCAAACTCAAGTAAAATTGCTCAGAGTGCTGGAGGATGGAAAGTTCAGAAGATTGGGAGGCACAAAGGAAATAAATGTAAACGTAAGAATTGTTGCCGCTACCAATAAAAAAATAAACGAGGCGCTCGAAAAGGGCTGGATTCGGGAAGATTTTTATTACAGGCTAAATGTTGTTAGAATTCACGTTCCGCCGTTAAGACAACGGAAGGAAGATATTAAATTACTTGCTTACCATTTCCTCAAAAAAGCCGCTAAATCTTCCGCAATAAACATTAGCGAAATAGACGACGACGTGATGGACATTTTTGAAAATTACTACTGGCCCGGCAATGTAAGAGAATTAAAGAATATCATTAAACGATGCGTTGTTCTTGCTTCGAAAGAAAAAATAACTTTAGCGGACTTACCTAAATACATGTTGAAAAATAAAAACCGCATCGACTTCGAAAACACTAATCTTGCGCAAGCAAAAAAAATAGCAATTGAAAAATTGGAAAAGGATTATTTGATTTACCTTCTGAACAAACACAATGGCAACGTAACCCAAATGGCACCTGATGCGGGAATGACGCGTAGGAATCTGCACAGAATTTTAAATAAACATAAACTTAATCCAAACGATTGGCGGAAGGTTAAATAAGCCTATTTTACGTAATCTTTCTAAATTAACAATTTTTTACCAAAAAATAATTTACTACAAAACGCTTTCATTTATCTTAACAAACAACTAATAATCTTATTCTATGTTACTTTTAGTAAAAAATACTGTATTATTTCGCCGGAAGCTTTTTCTTGAGAGATGATTATTTTTATTCGATTGCAGATTACCGCGTTTCCACTCAAAATAAACTTATTTGGCTAAGCTTTTTACGTTTACAGGCTTTTGTTATTAAGGGGTAAGAAACTCTTTAATGACGTTCAATTTTTAAAGAACAAATTAAAGCATTCTTTCCATCAGCTTTTTAATCTCAGCTCTATTTCGCAATTCATTACAAATTTTGGGTAAGTTTAAAATAATCAATATCTTTGCACAATTTATTTGTGATTGAATTAATAGTCGAGAATATTTATGCTTCGGATGCAAAAAAAATTGACCAACCTTTTTTACGCAATACTTAGCCTTCCCGCAACGGCAATGGGTTTTGCCCTCTCAATTCAAATTGCAACGCTTAGCTGGATAATGAACACAAAATACGGATTTAACATTCACGAAGTGGGAATCGTCTGGGCTGCGGGTCCGCTTGCCGGAATAATAGGGCAACCGCTTGTAGGCTTCATCAGCGACAAGCTTTGGTTCTGGGGAGGCAGGCGAAGACCCTTTATTATTATGGGCGGAACGCTTGCCGCCCTGATGTTGCTTGCTTTGCCTAACATCGACAAAATACACGATTTCCTTGGATTCGGTAGCCTTATTGTAATAGCCACTGCGGTGGCGTTAACATTCGATTTGTCAATAAACATTAGCTTTAATCCCACGCGTTCAATAATAGCCGACGTAACGCCCGAGGGCAACGCTCGAACCAAAGGCTACACTTGGATGCAAACCATTTCCGGAACGTTCGGCGTTTTGGCTTACGCTATTGGCGCAATTTGGGGCAATTATTTTTTAATTTACTTTGGCGTATTTTTGGTGCTGGCTTTTTCGTTGCTACCTTTGTTGGTAATTGAAGAACCGCGTGAATTGAAAACAACCGACAACGAAGAAGGCGGTAACAAAACAAATTGGAAAAACCTCTGGCGTATTTATTTTGCAAACGCTTTCTCGTGGCTGGGCGTGCAAACAATGTTTGTTTACATTATTATTTTCATTAAGCAAAAAATGTTCGGCGTTACGGATTTTCAAGCAAAACTACCCTCAAACGTTAACGCTCAAATAGGGCAAATAATTTCAATTTCCTTTTTAATTTTGAATGCTGTTGGGGCTTTGCTGCCGGCATTTGTGCTCGAACCAATCACGGAAAAAATCGGCAGAGTGAAAACTCATTTCTTAGCGGTAGGCGTAATGGCAGTGGCTTACGTGGGCGTAATTATTTTTGGCTCGTCGCCAACGGGAATGTACTTTGCAATGGGAGTTGCAGGAATTGGCTGGGCTGCAATTGTCAGCCTTCCGTTTGCAATCATGTCCGAAAATGTAGCCAAAGGCAAGATGGGCTATTTCATGGGAATATTTAATCTTTCGATTGTTCTGCCGCAGTTGATTGTTAGTCTTGTGTTTGGGTTTGTGATTCAATCCGTTTCGGACAAAAATTTAATTTTTATTATTAGCGCCGTTTCGGTGGCTATTTCGGCATTTCTGTGGGCGTTAGTTAAAGAATCTAAATTCATTGAAAAAGAGGATTTACAATGAGGCAATTCTTAAAAGTAATTTGGCTGATTATTTTTCTTTCTGCGTCGATATTTGCGCAAGACAAAAATCCGATTTCATCCTTTACAATTAAGGATAAGCTTACAAAGAAAGATTTAATCGACCCGACTTTAGGGCGTTACGCGGCTTACCAGATTAACGTAGGCAAGGGCGATTTAATCGCTTTTAAATTAACGGCTAAAAAATTCATTCCATTTTTGCTTTTAATTTCACCTTCCCAAAAAGCAATATTAAAAACTCCGACAAAATCAAATTTACACACTGTAAAATTCGACACTGTTTCCTTTGAACAAGGGAATTGGGA
>JALWSN010000465.1 GCA_027080245.1 Ignavibacteriales bacterium
GAATATTCTTAAATGTGTAAGCCGCAAAATCGAGGTCGAGCACGCCGGTGTCGAACCCGAAACCGAACGACCAGTTAAACGGCTCGATTCCTCCGAAAGAAATTCCAGAACGAATTGGGAACCAATCGGCCGGGCGCCATTCAAATCCAAATGAAAATCTTGGCTTAGTGGAGTTTACCTGCGCATCGTTAAAGCCTTTGTTCATATTAGCTACAATCAGCATCGTTCCGGGGAACTCGCCGTCGAGAGCTTTGTCCAATCTGAAAGAAACGCCTAATCTTAAAGCTGTAGGCAGCTTTGTGGAAAATGCTTCTCCGTAAGAGCCTTTTCCTTTGAATGTGTTCCCTAACGAATCCAGAGAGGAAGAATCGATTTTAGAGAAGGTAAAAGTTCCTTTGGAAACGTAATTTACAATTTCCGCATCCCAATTAATGCTTCCAATATCGGTAACGGCAAGCGCGAAATCCCAGACGTCGTCCAGTTGAGCGTTCACGCCAAAATCCAATCCAATACCTTTGCCTGCCGGCGTCATGAAGGGCGAAATACTACTGCTCCTGTTCTGATTGTCGAAATCCCAATTAATTCCGAAATCGGGCGAGACGGCAATGTTAATTTGCGAATCGTTATTTAGCAGGAGGGAGTGGTCGTTCTGAGTTGTGATTTGCGCGTTAACATGGTCGAACGTTGCGTAAGCAAATCCCTGAAGCATTTTAACGGAAGCGCCGACGGTAAAGAACTTAAACGTATTGTCGAACAATTCGGTAATTTCCCGCGCGTAAGTTAATCCGTAAGTTCTAATGTAGCTTGCTTCCAGATTGAAATCGTTCAGGTTGTAAGTTTTGCCAACTTCGTTTCCGTACAATCCGAGCTTGAAAAGTTCAACGGGAAGCGAAAGTCTAAGATTAACCCTGTCCGAAAGGGAGAGCCCGAATGCTCCGACTTCCTTGCCTGCGTAAACGCTCAAAGCAAAAATGGGTATTGAAAATCCCGTTCTTATTTCCGAACCGTTGCTAAATAAATCAATGAATTTTTGTTTGTCGGCGTCGGTTAGTAATCTGCCTTTTTTCTGACCGTTAACGTCGACTCCTCCGAAAAAGTAGTTGTAATCGTTCATTGTAATAAAATCGTTACCCGCCTGAAAATTCAGATTAGGTATTGGAAACAACAACGAAAGCTCAACGCTGTGGTCCTGCGGCGCGGCAAGGTTTGCGGGATTAAGTCCGATCGCGTAAATTCCCCGCGAGGAAGCCGCAAAGGAATTCCCCATTGCCGTAGCGCGTGGATTTGTTAGATTGTAAGAACCGCCGCTTTGAGCAAATGAAACTGAAGCAAGTAAAAGTAATATTAAAAAATATTTTATCGTTTTCATTTTTCTCTCCAATTTTAATTGTTAACTCTGTAAACAACTTGTCCGTAAGCTTTAATGGAAATGGAATCGGTGTTCCTGAATTTTACGGGATTGTTGTTGTTTGCCGGCGGCGTAGAAAGCGTTAACGAAATTTTTATTTTTCTGTTGTGAATGAACTGTTTTGCCTGTTCGCCTGTGAGTTTAATTGATTGAACATTTTCACCCGGCGAAGTAACATAGCCGTTTGCGTCCACCGTTGGCGCGGGTATTTCAATTTTGTCCGACGAGCTGCCCGCGGGCGGCAGTGAAAATAGCTCGGCGTTTGTGTTTGAATCTAATACCGCGCCCTTGAAAACTAAGCTTACGGGCACCGAGTTTTTGATTTCCAGAGTTAAAGTAGCGCTCTGAATTGCGTCGATGTCTTTGTCGTCAATTCCGATTGAATCCACTTTTACGGTGTCTTTGAAACTACCCGATTGAATTCCAACGTCGAGCGGAATGGAAATATCGACGCTACCGTAGAGAGAATCGTTGATGCTTACTTTACCAACTTCGTAATTTGGGTTAACAATTGCGTAGCCGGAGAATTCAAAATGATTGGGGAAAGAACCGGTGAATCCGTTAATAAAATCTTTCAAACCGTAATCCTTCAGGTCTATTACATTCTTGCCTGGCGAGTTAATTGTCACGTTGTTCATTTTCAGCGTGTTGGATTGGGTATTGTTGTTAGCTAAAACTTCACCGTTTAGCGCCAATTGCATCTGAGCCGTAGAATTTAGAATAATTTGGATTGAAGGGTCGTTCAAATTTATTGCGCCGAAGGAGAATTTATTTTTGAAATCGCCAAGGTCGAAATCAAAATTAGTTTTTGAAACGGTGAATTTGGTAGGTTTTAATTTGCCTTTAACGGACTTAAAGGCTATGTCGGAAAATTTAATGTCCACACTAATGCTGTCCGTTTTGGAAAGGCTTCTTGCGTCGGTTGTAGCGTCGGTGGAGATTGTTGCTTTGTAGGAAATTTGATTGGTTGGCGTTCCCGCCGTTAAAGTTTCCAAAGACCACCCGGCAAGAGATGGAATGCTTAAAATTTTATTAGTTTGTTTCCTGTTAAGCGTTAAGGACGTTGAATAAGCTGTCCCGTCCGCTTTCTTTAAATTAGGCAAATCCAGTTGTAAATGAATATCCAAATCGAGGTAATTGTTAAAGGTTAATTGAAAGCTACCCGAGTTGAACACGGCTTTTTCGAGGTAAGTAGAATCGTCGAACGTTACAGTGCCGGATTTTGAAAACGGCTTTTGAGCTGGCAAGGGCGCAACCACGGAAGCAATAGCGAGGTTCTTGAATTCGATTTTAATAGTTGTGCCTGCGCCTGCGGGTAATTGTACAGCTTGCCCTCCGCTTCCGGGTGTGTAAATTTGCCCGATGTAAAGCAGGGAATCTTCGATTGTTTTCCCTGTCAGATCGAAGCTAACAACTTTACTATCCCCCGGATTTAAAATCACAGGATTTGATTTGGGTCTGGAAGCAACAACTTGCCCGCCTAAAGCGTTTTTAATGGTAATGCCTTTCAGTTGAGTTTGAATTGGCAAATTGTTGGTTAATGTTACGCTAATTGAACCGCTTTCAAGAGTAACGGATTGGAACTGTTGAATTTTGGGAAAGCCTGTGTTTACATCTCCCGTAATCTCAGGGAAAATAATTTTTTGCCCGGATTTGAACCCCGACCAGTCTTCAACTTTAATTCCGATTGTAATTGGCGTTACATTGTTAATCTTTACCGCTCCGATTTGTTTGGAGAAATTTGTGTTAAAATCGTCAATTTTCAAATTGTCGCCCACGTTAAAAGTGGTAATTGAATTGGACTGGTTAAAGTAAAGCAAACCGAGATTGTTTTGGCTTGTTGAAACAGTAATTACGCTGCTATTTTTTAACGCGTCGTTAATTGTGTAAGTCGTGTCGTATATTGGGAAATTGAGCGTTGCGTCGTAACGCGGGGCTACAAAGTCCGTTGGTTTGTCCATGCAGCCGCCAATAAATAAGAGCGTAACAGCCATTAATAAAAAGATTACTTTCTGCTTTTTCATAGTTAACCCCTGTTGATTAGTAAAAATAAAACCGCAGGGAAAGTTCCCTGCGGCTGATTTTTGTTCAATTATTTTACAAGCA
>JALWSN010000466.1 GCA_027080245.1 Ignavibacteriales bacterium
GCCAATCCGCCACCTGCTCCGTTCAAATCGGAGATTATTGCCCGCGTCGCTCCGGCAAGTTCCAAAATGTTCCGGAATCCTTTTTCAACAAATTCAATTTCGTTTTCTTTCAGTCCTTTTTGAGGTCCAAAAATCCTTGCAGCGCCTTGCTTGCCAAGCAAATTATTTTCAACGTCTGCAATCAATTCAATTTCGAAAGGCAATTGCAGCCTCCCCCGTTCAATTTTACGAATTCGTGTAAAATCTTTTGGCAGGGGTTCAAATTCTTTCCCGGTTTCGTCGAAAAATTTAACGCCTAATTTGTAAAGAGCGCCTACGGCCAAATCGTTTGTTCCAGTGCCGCCAACGCCGATTATTACGCGGGAAATTTTTAATTTACCTGAATTGTTTAACAATTTTAGTGCGCTCAACAATTCGCCCAGGCCGCGCGAGCTTAATTCCATTGGCTTTCGTAAAAACGGAGGAATTAAATTGAGCCCAAGGACTTTTGCTGATTCTATAGCCACCAACTCATCTTTTTCGGAATAACCAAACCTTGATTGAATTTTTCCTCCATCGAAAGGGGCGGAAATTTCAGTTTCGAACAATTTAAGATTGAAAATATTTTTGCAGACGGAAAGGAAACCGTCTCCTCCGTCGGAAATTGGACGAAGGACAAAATTCAAATTTTTACGAATTGAAGGGGGAGAGAAATTCTGTAAATATTTTCGAAGCAAATGGGCAATTTTAACCGAATCGGCGCACTCTTTAAAGCTGTTCGGCGCAATTAAGATATTCATTTTAAGATTTCGTTAAATGCCTCTACGAGCAGTTTTTTTGTTTCAAGCAAATCCTGTGAAATTATTTTTACTTCTCCCAAAACAGGCATGAAATTAGTGTCTCCCATCCAGCGAGGCACAATGTGAAAATGGAGGTGCGCATCGATTCCAGCCCCGGCGGCTTTGCCGATATTTGCGCCGATGTTAAAACCCTGAGGCTTCATTACTTTTTCGAGCGCTTTCAGCGTTACGGCTTCAAGATCCATTATCTCGGCGCGTTCCTCGCGGTTTAGCTGGTCTAATTTAGAAATGTGGCGGAAGGGAATAATCATTAAATGCCCATTGTTGTAAGGGTAAAGGTTCAGCATTACAAATACGTTTTTCCCTTTGTGAACAATTAGGGAATCCTCGTTCTCGGGGGATTGATTAACCGCCGCGCAAAAGACGCATTCTTCCGTGCCGTCCTTTGTTTTGAACGAAGAAATGTATTGCGAACGCCAAGGAGACCAGAGTTTGTCCATTTTTACCTCATTTAAAAGAAAGCAGGGCGAAATTCGCCCCGCCAGATTTTAATTTTCTTCCTTGGATTTATTGTATTCTTCAATTATTTTAGCTTCAATTTCCTTAGGCACTTCTTCGTAATGCGAAAATTGCCTCGTGTGCATTCCGCGTCCGGAAGTAATTGAACGCAAATGCGTTGAATACTTGTAAAGCTGCGCAAGAGGAATTTTGGCTTTGATTATCTGGAAAGGACCTTCGGAATCCATTCCAAGTATTTTACCGCGGCGGCTCGAAATATCGCCCATTACGTCGCCCATGTATTCTTCAGGCACTTTTACCGTGATGTCGTAAATAGGTTCGAGTAGCACGGGATTGGCCTCCAGAAATCCTTTCTTGAAGGCTTGCGAAGCCGCTATTTTGAATGAAACTTCGTCCGAATCGACGGGGTGAAAAGTTCCGTCGAAGAGCGTAACTTTTACGTCTACAACTTTCGAACCCGTCAGAATTCCCTTGTCCATTATTTCTTTCAAGCCTTTTTCGACAGCCGGAATGAATCTGCCCGGCACAACGCCGCCAACAATTGCGTCGACGAATTCGAAGCCTTCGCCTCTGGGTAGCGGTTCTAACTTAAGATGGACGTGACCGTATTGACCGCGTCCGCCGGATTGTTTTTTGTGCTTGTATTCGGCGTCCTCGCAAACTCCCTTGATCGTTTCTCGGTAGGGGATTCGGGGTTCCACCAAATCAACTTCCACGTTGTATCTGTCCTTCAGCATTTTTACCGCAAGTGCTAATTGCAATTCACCCTGACCGGAAACTATCGTTTGAGAAATTTCGGGGTCGTAATTTACGGTTAAAGTAGGATCTTCCTCGTGAACGTTGTGCAAACCGGAAGCTATTTTGTCCTCGTCGCCTTTGGATTTGGAAATAACGGCTCCCCTTATTACCGCTTCGGGGAATTCAATTGGATCCATTACCACGAGGAAATTTTTAGACGAAAGAGTATTTCCTGTGTGAGTGTCCTTTAGTTTAACTACCGCGCCGATGTCTCCGGCAAAAATATTCGAAATTTCCGTTCTGTTCTTTCCGTTAAGGATGAAAAGCTGCCCGAGGCGTTCGGTTTGATTTTTGTTGGTGTTTTGTAAATCGAGCCCGGGAGATAGTTTCCCTGAAAACACTTTAAAAATGGAAAGTTCGCCTACGTGGGGTTCGGAAAGAGATTTGAAGACCAAAAGTACGGGTTCGCCGTTTTCATCGCACTTAATTTCCACACGATCATCCTTCCCGGCTAATTTAGCCGTGGGAGCTTGCCGTTCGTTTGGTGCGGGGAAATAACTTTGAGCGAAATCCAGAAAGTTGTTTACGCCCACAGCTTTCGAAGCCGAAATTGCAAACACCGGCACAAAGCCGCGGTTAATAATTGCGTTCTTTATTCCGCGAAGCAAATCGTCGCCTTCGAGCGAGCCTTCCTCGAAATATTTTTCCATTAGTTCTTCGTCAGATTCGGCGATTTTTTCAATCAATTCTTCTCTTAAT
Organism: Ignavibacteriales bacterium; assembly: GCA_027080245.1. Taxonomy (GTDB): domain Bacteria; phylum Bacteroidota; class Ignavibacteria; order Ignavibacteriales; family Melioribacteraceae; genus WFQV01. The sequence continues at coordinate 2,796 of JALWSN010000466.1, forward strand.
TTTTCTGCCTTTTCTTTCAGATTGTCTGGAACTTCTTCGGTTTGAACGCTTTTGGAGCCTGCCTCGCCGAAGGTAAACATTTTCATTTTAATCAAATCCACTACGGAATTAAAGTTAATTCCTTCGTTTACCGGAAAGGTAACGATAGTGGCGTCCGAACTCAATCTGTCCTTAACCAAATCAAATGTTTCGTCGAATTTTGAATGTTCATTGTCCACTTTGTTAATAATAATAGCTGCTGGAAGTTCGTATTTTTTCACGAAGTCCCAAGTAGATTCCGTTCCAACTTCAACGCCTTCCGCGCTTTTAACTACGGATACAGCTACATCAACCACTCTAAGCGAGCTAATCACTTGCCCTACAAAATCGGAATATCCGGGAGTGTCGATGAAATTCAATTTAGTGTTGTTCCATTCAACGTGCAAGGGTGAAGCTGAAATCGAGATTTTTCTTTCAACTTCGTTAGGATTAAAATCGGAAATAGTATTTCCTTCCTCAACGCTGCCAATTCTGTTCGTTACACCGGCGGTGAAAAGCATCACTTCGGAAATCGAAGTCTTACCGCTACCGCCGTGACCAATGAATGCAAAATTCCTAATATCTTCAGCTTTGTATTCTTTCAAATTTCCTCCGTTTGAAGTTATTTAACAATATTATTTAATTTTTTAATTCTTGAATAAACTTTGCTACTCCCTTAGAC
>JALWSN010000467.1 GCA_027080245.1 Ignavibacteriales bacterium
TAGCGAAGATTGTTTTAATTAGAAAGGCGAGGAGACAATGAAGAAAAAATTAAAAGTTGGAATTACGGGGGGCATTGGAAGCGGGAAAACTTTGATTTCCCAATATGTTGAATCGAAAGGTTACCCGGTTATTTACGCAGACGAGGTTGCCAAACGCTTAATGGTTGAAAGCGAGGATTTGAAAAACCGAATTGTGGAAGCTTTTGGAGAGGAAGCTTACCATGATGGAGAGCTTAATAAAACATTTTTGAAAGAGCAAATATTTTCAAACGCGGAAAATCTCAGGAAGATTAATGCTATTGTTCATCCCGCCGCCGTTCAGGAAATTAAAAATTTAATGTACCAACGGCTTGAAACAAATCAAATTGTTTTTGTTGAATCGGCTTTAATTTATGAGGCTAAAATTCAACACATTTTTGATTACGTGATTCTGGTAATTGCCAGCGAGGACGTTCGGATACGAAGAATTCTGGAACGTGACCACGTTACCGTTGGAGAAATTAGAAGTCAAATCGATAGCCAATGGCAGGATTCGGCAAAGCAGGACAAAGCTGATTTCATCATTAAAAACGAAGGCGCCGAGGAGGAGCTGTACGAAAAGGTTGATTTTATTCTTACTTTGTTAAATAAAGTTCTTTAATTTCAACGAGGCGGAAATGAATTTTGTGAACCGAGTGATTGTGAAATTTGTTAGTCTGCTTCCCAGGAATATTGTTTTCCTGTTTGCCAGAAAGTACATTGCCGGAACGCATTTGCGGGACGCGGTTAGAGTTACAAAGGAATTAAATGCTAAAGGAATATTAACGACCATCGATGTTTTAGGCGAGGCAATTAAAAACGAAGCGGAAGCAAAAGAAGCACAGCAAAAAGTAATTGAAGTTTTGGAAATGATTGAAAAAGAAAAGTTAAACGCTAACGTTTCAATTAAGCCTACGCAAATGGGGCTTTTAATCGACAAGGAGCTTTGTTATTCTTTAGTGGCGGGCATTGTGGAAAAAGCCGGCGAGTACGGCAATTTTGTTCGGATAGACATGGAAGATTCTTCCACAACTGATGGAATATTCGAGCTATTCAAAAGGCTTCGCGAAAAGTACGACAACGTTGGCGTTGTAGTTCAGGCTTATTTGCGCAGGTCTTACGACGACGTTGTAAAGTTAAATTCCCTTGGAACCAATTACAGATTGTGCAAAGGAATTTACATCGAGCCAGAGGAAATTGCTTTTAAGGACAAGCAGGAAATCAGGGAGAATTATTTGAAGCTTCTTTTTAAAATGCTTAACGACGGGAATTACGTTGGCATTGCTACTCACGACAAGTATTTAATCGACAAAGCCTACGAATTTATTAGGGAAAAGGGGATTGGCAAGGACAAGTTTGAATTCCAGATGCTTTACGGCGTGACGGAAAGGAACTGCGACAAAATAAACAGGGACGGTTACAAGATTAGAATTTACGTTCCTTTCGGAGAGCATTGGTACCCATACTCAATCAGGCGTTTGCAGGAAAATCCCAACATTGCCTGGTACATTACAAAAAGTATTTTTAGTTTACGCCGATGAACGTATTGGGAATTGAAAGCTCGTGCGACGAGACTTCAGTAGCAGTAATTTCAAATGGCAAGCTGCTTTCCAATTTAATTGCATCGCAGCATTTTCACAAACTTTACGGCGGAGTTGTGCCGGAGCTTTCCAGCAGAGCGCACTTGCAAATAATAATGCCTCTTTTAAAGCAGGCTTTGACGGAAAGCAAACTCGAATTAAATGAAGTAGACGTTGTTGCAGCTACTGCCGGTCCCGGTTTAATAGGGGCGCTGTTGGTTGGATTGTCCTTCGCAAAAGGGCTTGCATTTTCTTTGAATAAAAAGTTTGTGGCTGTTAATCATATTGAGGGACACATTTTCTCCGGCTTTTTAATGGAGGAAAAACCCGAATTTCCATATCTGTGTTTGGTTGTTTCAGGAGGGCACACGCTATTGTTAATTGTTAAAAGCGAAACGGAAATAATTAAACTTGGCACAACAGTGGACGACGCTGCTGGCGAAGCTTTCGACAAAGCGGCTAAGTTAATGGGACTGGAATATCCTGGCGGGCCATTGATTCAAAAATACGCAAGGCTGGGCAATCCGGAAAGATTTCCTTTCCCAATTGCAAAGTTAAAGAACCCTTACGATTTTTCTTTCAGCGGATTGAAAACGGCTTTGCTAAGATTCAAACAAAAAGAATACGGAAATTCAAAAATACCGGAAGCGGATTTGCCCGATATTGCGGCTTCTTTTCAGAACGCGATTGTGAAAGCCCTGATATTAAAGGCGGAAAAGGCTCTGAGCGAATTTAAAGTTAATTCGCTTTCAATTGTCGGCGGAGTGGCGGCAAACGAACGGCTCAAGAACGAAGCGTTAACTCTTGCAAGTAAGTTTGGGATTAAGGCGGTAATTCCTTTGCCCGAATATTGCGGTGACAACGCCGCAATGATCGCTTACCGCGGAATGCTCCTTGCAAAAAACAACATGTTTAATTCATTTGAGTTTAACGCTTATCCTTCTTTAAAAAAGATTAATTTTAGCAATTGGAAAAGCATTTAGAATATGCCGGACAAATTAAAAAATTTGGTGGAAGTGGAGAAACCTAAGCTATTATTGACGAAAAACGACGTCATTGTAATCGGAGCCTTGTTTGGCTTGGTTTTCGGCTTCTTGCTTTACATGTTCTTTGCTCCGAATTATTACGGCGGTCATTCGCCTAAAAAATTTGAAATTACGAAGGGAGAAACATTTCAGGAAGTCGTGGATTCCCTTTATTCAAGGGGAATTATTGCCAACAAGCTTGCAATGAAAGTAGCCGCGTCTTTTTACGACGTTGAGGGAAAGATTAAAGCCGGTTACTATTCAATACCAAACGGATTGAGTTATTTGGATTTGTTGGATTTACTGGTTAAGGGAGCGCCGTTAAAACAAAAGCTTGTTACTATTCCCGAAGGCATTTGGCAATTTGATTTGGCGGGATTGTTGCACAGGGAACTTGGTTTGGATTCCGCTAAGATAATGAAGCTAAGTAGGGACAAGGCTTTCCTGCGTTCGTTAAATATTAAAGTTAATTCAATCGAAGGATATTTGCTGCCGGACACGTATTACTTTTTTACCGACGTTACCGAAGAAGAAGTTCTTAGGAAATTAAAAACCGAAATGGACAAACTCTTTCATTCTCCCGCGGCTATTAAACAAATGAAAAAATTGCGCAAAACAAAAAACGAGATACTTACTTTAGCCTCTATTGTCGAGGCGGAATCGAACAAGGAAAGCGAATACCCAATAATAGCGGGGGTTTACTACAATCGATTAAAAAGAAGAATGAGACTTCAGGCTGACCCGACGATTCAATATTTAAAACGGAAAAGGAAACACAACAGAATTTATTTTAAAGATTTGGAAATTAATTCCCCTTACAACACCTACAAATATTACGGTTTGCCGCCCACGCCAATAA
>JALWSN010000468.1 GCA_027080245.1 Ignavibacteriales bacterium
GAATATTTCAGGCCGCGGCGTAGGAATGGACGTTGTTAAGACGAACGTTAAAAAGCTAAGGGGAATAATTAACATCGATTCCGAAGTAGGCAAAGGCACAACAATAACCATCAAGTTGCCGCTTACTTTGGCAATTATTTCGGGAATGATTGTGCGGGTTAAGAGCGAATACTACGTAATTCCGCTGAACAATATTCTTGAGGTTGTAAGGCTTCATGTGGAGGATATTTATTCCGTGAACGGTCACGAGGTAATAAACGTGCGGGACGAAGTGATTCCGCTGGTTTCCATTCAAGAGATGCTTTACGGCGTAAAGGAAGAAGCCGAAAATATTTGGCAGTACATTATTGTGGTTGGAATTGCTGAAAGCAAATATGGAATTAAAGTGGACGAGACAATTGGGCAAAAGGAAATAGTTATTAAATCCTTGGGCACCTATCTTGGCAACATTCCCGGAATAGCCGGTTCAACGATAATGGGCGACGGTTCGGTAGTAATGATTATTGATTTAGCTGAGATGTTGAACGCTTTAATGGAAAAAAATGATGGAAAGAATTAAAATTCTAATTGTAGACGATTCCGCTTTCATGCGGAAATCTTTGGAAATAATGTTAAAAGAGGAGCCGACGTTTGAGATAGTTGGCAAGGCAAACAACGGGTTGCAAGCCGTAGAATTAAACAAGAAATTAAGCCCCGACATCATTACGTTAGACATTGAGATGCCTGTAATGGACGGGCTTACGGCGCTCGAGAAGATAATGAAGGAAAAGCCCACGTCGGTTTTAATGGTAAGTTCCTTAACCACCGACGGAGCCGAAGCAACGTTAAAAGCGCTGGAATTAGGAGCGGTGGATTTCATTCCGAAGGGAATGTCCTACGTAAATATGAACATTACTAAGGTAAAGCAGGATTTACACACAAAGATTAAATCCATCGTAAGGCGGCAGAGATTAAAGAGATTGGCAAGCAGAAGCCGGGGAACGGCGGCGCAAAGCAGAACGTTCGTAAAGGAGCCAGTTCACAAAAACTTCCGCGCGGTGGCAATTGGAATCTCCACGGGCGGCCCGCTTTCGTTGCAAAAGGTAATTCCGGTCTTACGCGGCGATTTACATGTGCCTGTATTTATTGTTCAGCACATGCCGCCAAAATTTACTTTTTCCCTGGCTCAAAGATTGAATTCCTTGAGTAAAATAAATGTGAAAGAAGCCGAAGACGGAGAAACAGTACAGCCCGGAATGGTTTACATTGCGCCGGGCGGCAAACACATGACTTTACAAAAGAATTCCCCGTTGAAGATTAGATTAAGCGATTACCCCAAGGACACTTTGCACAAGCCTTCCGTGGATGTAATGGTGAGTTCGCTTGTGGAGACTTTCGGAAGGGATTTGTTTTGCACAATAATGACGGGCATGGGGCACGACGGTTTGGAAGGTGTGAAGAAGTTAAAGCAGGTTGGCGGATATTGCGTGGCACAGGACGAAGCTTCGAGTGTGATTTACGGAATGCCTAAAGCTATTGTGGACAATAATTTGGCGGACGCAATTTTGCCGTTGGAAAAAATTCCCGAATTCATTAATAAAGTGGTGAGATAACGATGAAAAAAGAATTTACGGATGCTATTTTTAGTAAGGTTACTACCGACAATATGGTTAAGAAAGGTAAGGTATTGAAAAGCGGTAATTTCAGAATTGCAGGCAAGGCTAAAATTGAGGTAATGGAGGATAGTGAGGATGGGGTTAAAATTATTTTGAACAAGGATGAAAACGACACAATCAGGGAAATTAAATTTGTTTGTTCCTGCGGGCAGACCAAATCTTTGTATCTTGATTATTCCGATGACAAATAGATGTTAAATGTTTAATTGTGAATTGTCGCGGGGTTCATTGGGGCTGACGGACGGAGTCAGGGAAATATTAAATGTAAGTAACCTTTGACAATAGAAAGTTTAAGGGGGTAGGGAGGAGTTAATTATTTAATGGACGAAATTAAAAATTTGTGCGGAAAATTTACGCTATTGTAGATTTTTCCCAGTCTTAAAAACCAACCTTTTATTTACTCAATTATTTCTTGTTTGAGATGATTAAATTCCTTAATATATTTAAAGCTTACGATTTTTTATTTATCTTAAGACATTTGTGTTTAGGGCGGATTCTATTGTTTAAATCAGGATTAGAAGAAAAGATTTTTAATTTGAAAAATGAGTAATGTAACTCACGTGGCGAAGCTGTACCCGGGAGGGGGAATTTTGAATTATGAATGATGAATGGTGAATGGCGCAAAGCAAAAAGGTAAAAAGGTTAAGAGGCAAAGAGGTTAAAAGGGAAAGATATTATGGAATGGTGGAATAATGGAATGGTGGAATTGGACGAAAAATTTTGATTTAAAAATTCCCCTAACAAAATCCTAAGGACAAAATTCCACCATTCCATTTTTCCAATATTCCATCTTTCCATTATTCCTTTTTAAGATAGATATTGAAATTTTCATTCATAATTAATTAAGCTTAAGCTTTTTACTAATGAGATATGAATAAAATAGAATATATTCAATATTGGATTGATTCAGCTGAAATCGATTTTAAAGCGATGAAAAATTTATTCAAGAGTAAGGATTACGTATGGGCTTTATTTCTAGGGCATTTGGTTATTGAAAAGTTGATAAAAGCAATTGCCGTGAAGAATAACGTTCAGAGTATTCCTAAAATACACGATCTAAACAAATTAGCTAAAAAAGCAGGACTGGAAATTGGTGCTCAGTTAGCAGATGAACTTGATGTTATCACATCGTTTAATATTGAGGCGCGCTATCCCGATTATAAAAATGAATTTTACAAAAGATGCAATTATCAATTTACGAAAAAACATATTAACAAAATATTAGAAATAAGATTATGGCTGTTAAATCAGATAAAGAAATAAAAAGAATAATTAAAGAATATACGAATAAATTGTTGAGAGCGGGAATCCCTGTTGAGAAAGTAGTTTTATTTGGTTCTTATGCATTAAATAAAGCCAATGAGGATAGCGACATCGATATTGCCGTGGTTGTCAAAGAAATGAAAAATGATAGATTTACAATTAGATTGAAGTTGATGAAATATTGTAGAGGTTTTGAAGAAGTAATAGAACCGCATCCGTTTCTATCAGATGAATTTAATGAAGAAAATCCATTTGCATCAGAAATAATTAAAAACGGAGTAGTTGTTTATTCATAATTATGAATGGGTTAGAAGGTAAAAAGGTTAAGAGGCAAAGAGGTTAAAAGGTTGAAAGAGGAAAATGTTTTGGAATGGTGGAATAATGGAATGGTGGAAAGATGGGATTGGAAGACAAATTTGATTGATAAGATTATCCTTCACAAAATCCTTAGTACATTATTCCAATATTCCATCTTTCCAATATTCCATCTTCCCTCGGAGAGTCCTTCGGACAGAGACTATTCCAAATTTTGTGTAAATTGT
>JALWSN010000469.1 GCA_027080245.1 Ignavibacteriales bacterium
ATGTTCGTCCGCCCATTAGGGGCGTTTCCAAAAATCGCGCCAAAACGCCCCAATTATTCCCTGCTGCATCCGTGTGCTTAAATTTAGGGTTACCCGCAATCTTTCTAAATTATGCATTAAAAACATTCCTTGTGTGTTACCAATATGCACCTGTCTTGAATTACGGTAATCCCCTGTTCAACCGCGGGTTTAACGGCTTCATCGTTCCTAATTCCAAGTTGCAGCCAGAGGACTTTCGGCTTTTTAGCAAGAACGTCGGGAATCAATTCCCCAATAGTTTCCGACCGGCGAAAAACGTCCACAATATCTAATTCAAACGGAATCGATTGCAAATTAGGGTAAACCTCGATGTCGCCTGCTTTTTTAATTCCCGGATTAACGCCAACAACTTTGTAGCCCTTACGCACAAGAAAATCGGCAATTTCCCTGCTGGTTCTTGCAGGATTGTGGGAAATGCCAACAACGGCTATTGTTTTGGCGTCCTTAAGAATTTGACAATAATCTACCATTTTCACTCCTGATTTTTTAACGGATAATAGCAAACCAAATTCCGGTCTCCGTAAGCGTTATCAATTCTATTTACCGAAGTCCAGAATTTATGCTCCCTCACCCAATCCAGCGGGAAGAATGCTTTTTGCTTGGAGTAAGGAAATTTCCAGGTTTCCTCAACCAATTCGTAAACTGTGTGAGGCGCGTTTTTTAGGACGTTGTTTTCGCGCGAATATTTCCCCTCGGCAATCTCTTCAATTTCGTGTCTTATTGAAATCATGGCTTCACAGAACCTGTCCAGTTCCTCTTTCGATTCGCTTTCCGTAGGTTCTACCATTACTGTTCCGTGAACGGGGAAAGCCACAGTCGGAGCGTGGAATCCGTAATCCATTAACCTTTTAGCCACGTCGTCGGCTTCTACTCCTGCGGTTTTTTTGAATTCATTCAAATCGAAAATCAACTCGTGCCCAACGAACCCGCGTTCGCCAACGTAATAAACGCGAAAATGTTTCTCCAACTTTGCTTTAATGTAATTGGCGTTAAGAATTGCAATTTCGCTGCTGCGCTTAACGCCCTTTTTGCCGAGCATCTTAATGTAGCCGTAAGAAATGGGGAAAATTCCAGCGCTGCCCCAGGGCGCCGAAGCCGTTGGCAAAATACCCCTCTCGCCGCCAACTTTTACCACGGGGTGCGTGGGAAGGAAATCAACAAGGTGACTGTCAACCGCTATGGGTCCAACCCCCGGACCGCCTCCGCCGTGCGGTATTCCGAACGTTTTGTGCAAATTCAAATGGCAAACGTCCGCGCCAATCATTTTGGGACTTGTTAATCCCACTTGAGCGTTCATGTTGGCGCCGTCCATGTAAACCAGTCCACCGTTGTTGTGCACAATCTGGCACATCTCGCGAATGTTCTCTTCAAAAATTCCGTGAGTGGAAGGATAGGTAATCATTAATGCAGCAAGATTGTCCCTGTATTCTTCCGCCTTTGCTCGCAAGTCGTCGAGGTCGACGTCCCCGTTTTCCCCGCAAGCCACAATCACAACTTTATTGCCAGCCATTACGGCGCTTGCCGGATTAGTTCCGTGAGCCGAGGAAGGAATTAGCACAACGTTCCTGTGGGCTTCCCCCCTGCTTTTGTGATATTCCCGGATTACGCTAAGCCCTGTGTATTCGCCCTGCGCGCCGGAATTCGGCATCAAAGAAACGCCCGCAAGTCCGGTAATTTCTTTCAAATCGTCTTCCAGTTCCTTAATGATTTCCCGGTAGCCCGCCGCCTGCTCAATCGGCGCAAAAGGATGAATATTCGCAAACTCCGGCAGCGTAATTCCAATCATTTCCGAAGCGGCGTTGAGCTTCATTGTGCAGGAACCAAGGGAAATCATTGAATGCATTAAAGAAAGATCCTTGTTTTCCAATCTTTTAATGTAACGCATCATTTCCGTTTCGGAATGGAATGAATTGAAAATTGGATGCGTTAAATAGGAAGTTCGCCTTTTAAGATTGCCTGAAATAACTTCCTCGAATTCGAAATCCCAGTCGGCTACGTTCTTACCGGAAGCTTCCGCAAAAATCCTTACAATTTCTTTAACGTCTTCCAGTGTAGTCGGTTCGCCAATTGAAATGCCAACGTCTCCGTTTTCGAAATACCTGAAATTAACCTCGTAACGCAAAGCTGTTTCTTTGATTTTTCCGGTTAAGTCCTTTGAACCGGTTTTAATTTTCAAAGTGTCGAAGAAAGTTTTATTGGCTTGTTCAAAACCAAGCGATTGTAACGCTTTGTTCAAATACTGCGCAAAGTTGTGAATTCTTTCCGCAATGGCTTTAATGCCTTTGGGACCGTGGTAAACGGCGTAGAAGCCCGCCATATCCGCCAGTAGGGCTTGCGCCGTGCAAATGTTGCTTGTGGCTCTTTCTCTTTTGATGTGTTGTTCCCTGGTCTGCAATGCCATCCGCAAAGCCATTCTGCCGTACTTGTCCTTGGAAACCCCAATAATTCTCCCCGGAAGCTGCCTTTTGAATTCCTCCTTAGCCGCAAAGTAAGCCGCATGTGGTCCGCCGTAAGCCATAGGCACGCCAAAGCGTTGACTGTTTCCGAAAACCGCATCCGCTCCTATTTCGCCGGGTGGAGTTAAAAGGGCAAGACTCAACAAATCCGCCGCAACGCCAACAAACACATTGCTTTCCTTTGCTTTTGCAAAAAGTTCGGTAAAATCTTTAGCCTCGCCGTTGTCGTCCGGAAATTGAACCAAAATCCCGAAAACGTCTTCCGTAAATTCAAATTCTTCTACAGGAAGAATCTTCAGATTTATTCCAATTGGTTCTGCGCGTTTTTTAAGCACGGCAATGGTTTGCGGGAAAGTTTCAGCCGCCACTAAAAACGTTTCGGCGTTTTTCTTTTCCTTTTTTCTTGAAGCGTAAAACATCCTCATTGCCTCAGCCGCGGCCGTGCCTTCGTCCAGCAACGATGCGTTTGCAAGCGGCAATCCCGTTAAATCCACCGTCATAGTCTGGAAATTCAACATTGCTTCCAATCTTCCCTGGGATATTTCAGCTTGGTAGGGAGTGTATTGCGTGTACCAACCGGGGTTTTCCAGCACGTTTCTTAAAATAACGGCGGGAGTAATCGTTGGGTAATACCCCATTCCGATGTAGGATTTGAATACTTTGTTCTTTGCGGCAATTTTACGAATCCTTTTCAAAAATTCTTCTTCGGTAAGTGCCTCGTCCAGATTAAGTCCTTTTTTTAATCTAATATTTTCCGGAATAGTTTTGTCGATTAATTCTTCAATAGAATTCACTCCGATTTCATTCAACATTTCGGGAATATCTTCTTCTCGTGGTCCGATATGCCTATTTACAAATTGATCGTAAAATTCGAATCTATTCATTTTAATCTCCGTTGTTTTAATATTAAATTATTTGCAAACGAAATTTTAAATATACTAAAGATAAATATTTTTAACG
>JALWSN010000470.1 GCA_027080245.1 Ignavibacteriales bacterium
TTTTGAATTAAAAAACCGCTAAAAATTTTTTCCGCCGGTCCTGAAAGCGAAACGTTTTTAACTTTATTAAAATTTCTTTCGAAATCCACTTTCAATAATTTCCCGCTTTTTGTAATCAAATTTATGGGTGGATCGATTCTGTACTTTAACGAAGCGAGAATTGCCGCCGCCACCGAGCCTGTACCGCAGGACAAGGTTTCGCCTTCCACACCGCGCTCGTAAGTTCTTATTTTTAATACCCCGGATGAGAATTTAACAAAATTTACGTTCGTCCCTTTAGGTGCAAACATTTTGTGGAATCTGATTTTCCTTCCGATTTGTTCTACCGGAAAAGCGTCGAAATTATCGGAGATTGAATGCAGCTCTTCGGCTTCTTTAAAAAATATTACAACGTGCGGTGCGCCGACGTCCACAAACCCCGCTGGAATGCTAAAATTTTCCAGTTCAATTTTAAAATACTTTTGAATTTTTTTCGGCTCGGCAAGATTAAATTTAATCTCATCGGCGGAAATAATTTCTCCCGAATATTCATTTTTAGCATTGTAAAAATTAACGAACTCTTTGTTCAAGTAACCGCTTTCAAGCGCGTATTTAATAGCGCATCTAGCGCCGTTACCACAAAGCATGCCTCCGCTTCCGTCGGAATTAAAATATTCCAGCTCGAAATCGTAACCGTTGCTTTTGTCCAGCACTAATACGCCGTCAGCTCCAACGCCAAGTCTCCGACGGCAAATTGTTCGTACAAATTCCGGAGTAACGTTTAGTTCGGGGTTTTTTATTTTGTCCAGTACAATAAAATCATTCCCCGCGCCGCTGTATTTTTCAAAATAAATTTTATTCATTATTATTTAATTTAGCTCAATTAAGTTTGCTTTTCAAGGGGAGCTTAGGAATATTAAAAAAGTAATAACTCTCGTTTTTACAATCTCAAACCGCAGAGTTACTAAAAAATGGGCAGGCGAATTTTAGCGCCAGTTGTAAATTAAAATTCAATATTCCAAATTTTACTAAAGCCTTCTTTTCAGCTCTCTCTGGACTTTCTTTGCTTCCTTCAGGCTTGTAAAATACCCCACACGCACTCTGTTCCAATAGCCGTGGTATTTTCTAATGTAGGCTCTAACAATAAAAGCATTGTAGCCCAGCTTTTTTAATTTGTTTACCTGACGGACGGCAAATTTTTTCCGCCTCCACGACGAGACTTGAACAACGTAAAGAGTTCCGTCGGTAAATATTGTTCTCGTTATGTTCCTTTCGCGCTTACGGTTGTAATTAATTACAGGTTTCTCTTCCGAAAATATTTTTAGCTCTGGTTTTGTTTCCGTTTTTGGGGAAGCCGTCTTTTCTTTGCTTTTACGTAAACTCCCCAATGCCTTGCTATTGTTTACTTTTAGACTGCCCGCATTCTCCAAAGCTCTTGTTTTAAGGCTCATTGTGGAATCTTCCTCAGTCGGCTTTTGGTGATTCTCCCTCGCCTTGTTTTCAACCGCAATTCGTGTGGATTCTTCAATGCTCGATTTTGCGAACCTGGATTTGGTTGAATCCCGATTTTTAGGCTCGACTGCCACAAAAGAAGTCTCCAAATAATTTTTCGAAAGGAATTCGTAAATTTTTTTCACTATGCTATCCGAATCAATAGGCTTGCTAAAAATTCCCCCCGAGCCTATTAGGTTTTGCGAATAGCTATCTCCGACAAGCCTAATTTTATTGTAGTAGAGAGCGCCTAAAACATTAAAATGTTTTCTTGGAATGTTAAAAACAATTTGTTCTTTTTGTTTAAATACTTTTTCAGGCACGGATTTAATTTTTACCCCATTTTTAAAAGTTTCCAGAACCCAACAAATAATTTGAGATTCGCCGATGCGCACGGAAGTGGTATCCACGTAAATAGTCTTTAAAGAGTCCCCGAATGCCAATCGCCATTTGGAATGACTTTGCGCGTTTAATGAAAAAAACAAAATTAGCAAAAGCAAAAAAGAATATTTAACAAGTCTATTCATTCGCGCGACCTCGAAACATTTTTTTGAAAATTTCACAAACAAAATTAATTATTTCAAAAGAACCATTTTTTTTGTTAAGGATTTAGCCCCAATGTTCAAACGGTAAAAGTAAACGCCCGACGGCAAATTGTTTGCGGAAAATTTTACGGAATAGTTGCCCGGCTTTTGTTGTTTACTTACAAGCGTTTGAACCTCTCTGCCCAAAGCGTCGTAAATTTTTAACGAAACGTGCTGAGTTTGTTTCAATTGGTTGTTTGCCACAGGAACAGAATATTCAATAGTTGTGGAAGGGTTAAACGGATTGGGGTAATTTTGTTTGAGCGAAATATTCAGTGGAATTAAATTACTGTTCTTCACATCCGTTAAAATAACCGAGATTACACTTTTAAGAATCCAGTTGCCATAATCAAAAGTTAAACTCTTAGGCTTGCCTTCTGCTTTAATTTCAATAGTATCCGAAGCCTGAGCCCGGCAAAAGGCAGTAAACACAGTATCTTTGGACGATGAGCTAATTTTAAATTTCACTGGCATTGCAAAATAGGCGGGATTGGTTCTTTTGTTTTGGTTCACAACAATCTTAACCGAGTAAATGTTGCTACTAGCATTCTGGAAGCTCCAGTTAACAGAATAAACAGGAAAGCCTTCCCCGTAAATCCATTCGTTGAAAAAATAATTCAAATCCATTCCGGAAGTTTTCTCCACAACTTTTTGAAAATCCTCCGTTGTAGCGACGCCGTAAGCAAGCGCTGGATCATTTGAATAGTTGTACATCGATTTAAAAAACAAGCTGTCTCCCAACACTCCTCTCAGCATGTGTAAAATTACCGCACCCTTAGCATAGCTTCTTGCGTAATCAAAAATTTCGCCGACCGTGCTAATATCCTTAACCCACACACTTCCCTTTGCGCTTTTTGCAACATCCATATCCCCGCCAATTTCCTGATTGTAAGCGTTCGAGCCGCTTGTTTGCTCGAGGTACAAAGCTTCGCAGTAAGTAGCGAAGCCTTCGTTAAGCCAAATGTTATGCCAATCCTTACAGGTAATTTTGTCGCCAAACCATTGGTGGGCAAGTTCGTGCGAAATAAGATGATCGCTAAAATAAGGTTTGCTGTAATTCGTTCCAACGGAGGTAATTGTTTGATGTTCCATTCCCCCGCTCCAACCGAATTCGGCGTGTCCGTATTTTTCATTAACGAATGGGTAAAGTCCGAACAGCTTTGAGTAAACTTTTAACATGTTTACAGTGTGGCTAAATTGATTTTTAACTTTTTCGGTAAAATGTTCCGGGTAAATGAAATTCCGCACAATCATTGAATCGGTATTTGAATATTTGAAATAGGCGTCGTATTCTTTGTAGTTAGTCATTGCAAGCGAAATCAAATATTGTGCAATGGGATAATGGTTTTTCCATTTGTAAGTTTTAGTTCCGTCGCCGTTGTCAG
>JALWSN010000471.1 GCA_027080245.1 Ignavibacteriales bacterium
CTGGTTGAATAGGCGTATTTTCGTCCGTTAACGCCGCTACGATGCTAACGTCCTTTGAAAGCTTTCCCGATAATTGAAGTCTTAATCCGCTGTTTATTTTTAAGTCTTTGTTCGAACCAATTGAAAAACCTCTTAAAATAGTTCCGCTCCGTTTAATTGAACTTCCAAAGATTGTATTTACTGTAATATTTTCTTTCTTACTTTTAAATAGCACGTTCCCCCTGATTTTATTTGGCAAATAATACTCCACCATTGAATTGTGCCTGTAAACATTGTTTAATCTTAACTTAACAACACGATATTTTACGATAAGTGTATCAGTTAAATGAATTTTCAACGAAGGCGAAAGGGAAATGTAGTTATTTGCTTGATTGTAAATAAACTGTTCTGAGGTAAGCAATTTACTATCTACAAAAACTTTTAAGCTTTTGCTCAACGCAAATGGCGAGCTTAAAAAATATTTATTATTTGAGTTTATTAAAAATGTGTCTGTTCGTGAAACAATAAAATTGCTTGGTTGTGAATAAATATTCCGTGAAACTAATAGCGCAATGAAAACAATTAATATTTTCCATTTACAATCAACTAACAAACTTTCCCTGACGTTTGTTGTTTAGTTTTAGTATTTTCCGGAGATGATGTTCTCAAAGGCTAATAAATTCAAGCTGTTCTTAATTATTTATCTTTAAATGTAAGAGTAAAAGGAACGCCTTTGAAACCAAAATTTTTACGTATTAACTTCTCCACAAATCTCCGGTAAGAATCCGGAATAAATTTGGAATTATTGGCGAACAAAAGAAAGACCGGATACTTTGAACCTACTTGCGTTACGTATTTTATTTTTACTTCCTTGCCGGTAGGCGTTGCCGGAGGCGGCGTTTTTGCCAGCTCGGGCAGCAACACTTCGTTTAATTTCTTTGTCTCAATTTTCTTTTTCCTTTCCTGATTTATTTCTTTTGCCAGCTCAATTAACTTGTAAATCCTCTGCTTGGTAAGCGCTGAAACAAAAACCACAGGCAAATAATCTACTCCGCCTAATTTGTTAAGCATTTCTTGTTCGTAATAATAAGCAGTGTTGGAATCCTTTTCAATTAAATCCCATTTGTTTACCGCCAGAATAATTCCTTTACGCCGGCGGATTGCTTCCTCAACTATTCTTAAATCTTGTTTCTCAATCCCCGTAACCGCATCAATTAAAATAATTGCAACATCTGCTTCAGCCAAAGCGCGCAGCGTTCGAACGGTGGAATAAAATTCAATATCTTCTTTAACTTTTGATTTTTTCCTCAAACCTGCCGTGTCCACTAAAACAATTTCTTCGCCATAATATTTAAGTATTGAATTAATGCTGTCCCTTGTAGTTCCGGGAATATCGGTAACAATGCTTCGGTCGTAGCCTAATAAAGCATTTGTTAAAGAAGATTTTCCCACATTGGGCTTGCCAACAAATGCCAATTTAAGACGAGGGTCGGGAACAGTATCTTCCTTTCCAAAGGGCAGCAACTTAATTATTTCATCCAAAACATTGCCCATGTTTCTTCCGTGTAATGAGGAAATATCAAAAACATTCGCCAGCCCCAAATTGTAAAATTCCATTGAATTTATTGACATTTGAGCATTGTCCACCTTGTTCACCAGGATTAACACGGGCTTTTTAAAACGGCGTAATCTTTTGGCAATTTCTTCATCAATGGGAGTAATGCCGCTGCGGCTATCTACGACAAATAAAATTAAATCTGCTTCTTCAACCGCCATGTCAATTTGCCTGCGGATAACTTTTTCAAACAAATCATCCGAATCGGGAACGTAACCCCCTGTGTCTATTAGCTGAAATACCTTTCCATTCCATTCAACTTCGCCGTAAAGCCTGTCCCGCGTAACGCCGCTAACGTCGTCCACAATAGACGTTTTACTTTTGGTAAGCCTGTTAAACAAAGTAGACTTACCAACATTCGGTCTTCCTACTATTACAACTAAGGGTAATCGCATCTTAAAAATTCAAGCTTAAATTAAGTTTAGGGAATAAAACGTAACCGTAACCAATAGTTTGTTTTTCCAAAGAAACCCGGGCTTTCAAACGCCTGTTATATTTGGCTGAAGTCCATATTGCATCGATGGCGCTAAGAATATGGTTAATAATAACAACTATTACAGCCGTATCGGCAATGTAATAAAAATTGTTTGCCTTGCCTCTTAATCCCGAATAATACTTGTAATGCTCGGTAATGGGATCGCCATATTTGTAAGGCGTATGCTCGTCGCCAAAGTCGTCCCAGCCGGGATTGAATTGCGGATACTTACCAATCATCTCGTAATACTGTTGTTCTCCAAAATGCGCCAGACGGTGAGAATAATAACCTCCGATGTCGCTTTCCAGTTTGTTTAATACGTTCCAATTTACTTTTGTTTTATTTGCATCTTCGAACAACCCCTGGTAATTGTTTGGATCAAGCGAGGGGTTCAATGTTTGCAAATTGGTGATTGTCCACAAAGCGTACCTTGCCACAGACCAATGTTTTTGGGCGTAATCTTCAAAAAATGCCGTCTGATCATCCCCTTTTCGGTTGTAAATAACGTCAACAGAAACCGCCGCTACTTCCGCCGCAAAAAATAAGGCGGCTTTCAAATAATTTTCATTGTAAATTTCTCCCGCTCCCGGCAACGCCGCGGAAAGAATCCCGGCTAAAATTGTTGATTTTTTTTCTTTAATAATTTTATTTTGGGCGTTCGTATTTTGTTTAATATTTTCAAGGGCTACAGCCTCATCAAGTTTTGCAACGCCAATTAATTCGGCAGTTTTACTTAATTGAGCAAAAACAGAAGTAAATGTTAACAGAATTAAAATTAAATATTTCATTATTCCCCTCAATAATTAAAGTCAAATAAAATTCCTCCGTAAAATCTCCATTCTTTTCCATAAGTTACATTTTCGCCGAGAATATTTCGAGTAAATTTATCGAACGAATAAGCGGCATTGAAAAATAGGCTTGTCGGGAAAACGTAAAAAGAAATCAATTTAATTCTCAGTCCAACTCCCGCGCCTTTTTTGAATTTTGAAAATTGTGGTCCGCCTCCGGTCCAGGCATTTCCCCAATCTCCAAATACCGAAAAATAAATTTTATCCAAATAAAGCTGCCCCAAACGTGCGTCGATGTTTGTCCACAAGGGGAATCTGTAAGTTAAATTTAACCAAGCAATTTCATTCCCGCTAATAGCGTAAAACGGGTAACTCTTCATTCCAATTAAACCGCCTAAATAAAAATCGAAGAAAGTTGGAACAGGAGGTCCTAAAATCGAACCAATCCGCGTTTGCACCGATAATGTTTGATGATGCGCAATCTCGAGATGTTCTTTCCACCAGAGTTCTATTTGAGGAAAATTAAAATGCTTGTACTTTGGCACTAAAGCTCCGTCCTGTACTTCATATTGATTGTCCGGATTGTATTTGTCGAAATCATAACTCAATGAAAAACGCACTTCTCTGCCAACAGGATTAATATCAGCGTCAACATTAGGCTTTAGGCGTTTGTAAGAATAATTTAATTCTATTTTCCTCCCGATAAAATATTCGTCGTCCGTACTGGGATAAAGAATTGTTGTGTGAGGGATAATAAAACTTCCCAGCGTGGCAATGTATCTGCTGTATTGTAATTTGAATTCAAGAGAATGATTATTGTTAAAAATATTTTGTTTGGCGGCAATGTCGGCCTCGAATAGATTGTAAGTAATATCAACGGGAACGCTGTAACCCGCCACTGTTGAATCAAAAACAATCTCGGCGTTACTTTTCCGGCTAACGCTGTATAGCTCGGCTGTTACTTGCGGCTTCATCCCCAAATCGTAAAGCAAAGGAATTCTATCGTTGTAATTTAGTATTAAAAATAAATCTCTCTCTAATCTTTTATTTATCGACCCGCCCCCGAATATGCTGTACTTGTTTAACATATCCGTAGAAGTAAAATAGACTCCCGGTTTTATCTTATCTATTCCTTTGTTCGATGTATTGTAATTATCGTAACGGACGAAAGGATAAAAACTCATTTTTGTAAAAGCGCCGGAATATTTTTCAGGCTGGGAATCGGGTCTTTCGTAATCGTTGAAATATCTAAGCTTTCTAACTTCAACATTCGTTAAATCCCCGTTTGGCTTGTCTCTCCCGAGGGGCGGATTAAAGCGTTTAATGTAAGCCATTTCAGGATTAACTTTATTTGTTTCTTTAATGTTTAATAAAAATATTTTGTAACCCTTGGATGTGTAACCTGAGTAAGCAATTTCTCCTCCATTATTTACCGCCGGCATGAACGCTCCGCCGATAACATTGGTTAGTCTCTTAACCTTTCCAGTCGAAAGCTCCATTCTGTAAAGGTTAAATATTCCGGTAGCGTCGCAGGCATAATAGAGATAATCCCCAATAACCACGGGATTTCTCTCGTCATTTGAATCCGCTACTACAAAATCAAAATTTGCGCCGTTAGTATCAACTCGGGCAATGTTTCTGCCCAAATGATACGAGTAATCAAAAATAACATAACTGTCGTCGTCGGCAAATTTAGGATCGTAAACCTGTTCGCCGTTTTCAAAAAAAGTTAAGCGTTTAAAATTACTCCCGTCAATATTGACCATCCCAAGGTTCGAAGTTCCATCCTTTTGAAAAACAAAAACAATCTTTTTACCGTTGTGCGAAAGCGAAGGATTGTTCGCCCGTAATCCGAAAGTCAATCTTTTTTCTTCATCACTTTGTAAATCGTAAACGTAAATGTCGTGAATGTTCACCCAATTTTTGTTTTTGTCGGTAAGCCGTGAGTAAATTATCTTAGTTGCGTTGTCAAAAACAGAAAATGTGGAACGTACGTTGTCAACAATTTTTTTCTCTTTACCTGTCTTTAGATCATACTCGTAAATGTTAGAAGGCGAAAAATAATCCGACGACTTATTTGAAACGTAAAACAATTTAGTTCCATCTTTGGAAAATTGAGGATAAAAATTTCCAAAACCAATTTTCCCGATTTGTCTGCCTTCAACCAAATTTTGCAATACGAACTTTGTTCTTCTCCTGTAGTCTTTCTTGATGAAAGAACTCCATTCTTTGTAAATTTGATTTCCATTCTTGCCCAGAACGTCTTCGAAAGCGGCATCAATAGTAAAGTTTGTAAGTTTACCTAACTTCCTTGAAATTTTTCTGAGTTTGTCCTCGCCGTATTTTTGCGAAATGTAACGAACAAGAGCAAAGCCTTGATTGTAAACGGATTCGTTGCCCAAACTTGTTTTGCTAAACACTCCCATTTGATTCCAGGTCAACAAATTATTGTCCAATGCATAAGAACGTAAAATCATATCGCGATGAGTGTCCCAATTATCGTAATTAAATTCCTTTCTCATGTATTGAGCCACGCCTTCGGCAAACCATGCGGGCACGTTAACCATCGAAAGCGGATAAGAGGCAATAAAATTAGGGAATCCGTAAAGTATGTCATTCCTCCGTTTGTCTTCGTAATTCAAGAATTGCAAATAAACCGCGGGTATTCTTCTGTTAGTTTTCATTGAGGATTGAATTTGCACCATGTGAGTGAACTCGTGCGAAATTACATTCCTTAACCAATTGTGCGCGCCCCGCAAATCAAAGTCCAATGCCGAGGCCCAAATTTCGATTTTGTTGTCAAAAAAGTATGTGGCTCCGTTCGAATAATCGTCGATGTCTTTAATTACAAAATGCACCACGCCGGGATCGTAGCAGTAAAGAGAAGTAATTGGCTTCCACACTTCCTCCGCAATTTTTAATACCGTTTGCGCTGTGCGTTCCGCGCCATTATGGTAATGCACCTGAAAATGTTTGCTCTTTATTGTGTACCAATCATAATCAGGGTAATACTTATTCCACTGAGCAAAAGATGAAACGTAAAGAGTAAAAGAAATAACACAAAAAAATAATTTTCTCATCGCAGAATCTTTTTAATGAACAACTACAACTTTAATAATTTTATTTGATTCCTTTCCCGAATTTCCCCGAATATTCAAATAAGCAAAATAAACTCCGCTTTGAATATTGCTTACATCCCAAGGAATTTCCGACTCCATATTTGCGGGAGCTTCCTTGCTTAGCTTTGCAATCATCTTACCACTTAAATCGAAAATGTTTATTGTAACAGTTGAATTTTCACCTGCGTAAAAATGAAAATATGTTTTGTTGTCGTAAACAGGATTTGGCCAATTGTAAGCTTCGTCCAAAGGAAAAAATTCTTTACTTTGTTGTCCCTCCGTAGCGGAAGCAATAAAATTAGTATTTGTAGCGTTTGCATTGGATTCTCCCCAATAAACATCGGCTTTTCCCCCGCCATCGTTTTTAATAACTGTAACTCTGTTGTCGGAATCAACAAAGGCGAATGCAAAAGAATTTTTGTCGCTTCCGGAATTAGCAATGTTGAAAACGACGGGCCAAATAGCTGGTTTATTCCCCAGACTTAAAGGAAAGGGAGATTCAATTTCCCCGTTAAGTGAATTTAATAATAAAATTCTGCCCACCGAATCCACCCCTAAAATATTGGCTTTGCTGTGGCTCGAATTGGCAAAAGCCAATAAATACGGGCTTAATTTACTATTGAATGGCTCTTCAAAAGGATAATTATCCACAATAGCCCCGCTTAAAGAAATAACATTAATTTTGTAATCGGTAGTTTCTAAAATGTAAATCGCTTCGTCGTTCTTAACTTTGCCTAAGGCAATTGAAGTCGCCCCATCGTTTCTTTCAAAATATTTTTTCCCGTTTTTTACGCTAATTATTCTGCCGTCGCTTAACAATAAAATATTAAAATATTCATTGCTCTTTTTGGCAATTGCAAGTTTTCTTATTTTAATATTGGAATCTACTTGAAAAATGGAACCGTACAAATCCATTACTTGATGATACGAAGCCGCTGAAAAATAATCCTTGTTTCCCGCGTAAAATATTAAAGGTTTGTCAAAAAGTATTTTTGTTAAGCTTAGCGAGAGCTTTTTTTGAGCAAAGTCGAATTGTACTTCGGACAAAGAGCCGGAAGTCCCGCCAATTAGTATTTTTAATAGGTTGGGATCATTTCCCTTAATAATTACAGGGGCGAGAGTAATACTGTACTTTAACGTAAGTTCGTATTTGTTCCAATGCTTACCCCCGTCGTCCGATTCTAAAACATTGGTTAAATTACCAATACCGCCGGCAATTAAAATTTTAGAACTATCCGAATAAACCGCCGGTTTAAATTTTGAAAAACCAAATGAAGTAAAAAGCCTCTTGCCCAGTAAATTGTAAATCGAGAGATTAGTCAAATTGTCCGTTATTATTAAGTAAGACGAGTCCCTAGTGGCGCAAGCGCTTAAATAACGGGCTTTGAAGGGCGTCGTCTTAAAAGGAAGGACAATTTGGAAAGTAGAATATTTGCTGTAGTTATTTACGGTAAAGGAAACTTTAAAATTCATTACGTCCGAATTGTCAGAAAAATCCGTTAAAGCCACAAAGCTACGCGAGCCGTCGTTTGAATTTGTATTTGGTTTAGTGAACGGACTGAACTCGTTCCGGTAATATTTTGAATTGTTGGTTGCAAACCAAAAGTCGGCGGCTTCGCCTTCTCCCACAAGCACATCCCCGAAAATATTAGTGAATTTCACTCCGATGTCCTGAATGCCATCGGCTTCTTCAACGAAAATTCCTTTCCTCTTTTCGTTGGCATTAATTGTGTTCGTAACCAAATTCGAATCAATGATATTTTGATCGACATGCCAAATTAACAAACCGCTGCCTGGCAAAGCCCAATCGAATTCGTCGACATTTGTAACTACTCCTCTTAAAGAATCGGCGTTGTAGCTTTGGAAACCGTCCACGTCTTTTGTGAATTTTTTCTTAAAAACCGAACCGCCGATTTTGTAAGTTACAATTGCTCCGTTTTTCAAAGCGTCACGCTGACGGTTCTCTACTAAAAAATATTCATGAGAATTAATCGGAATTTTTACAACGGAATTATTTGCAAAGGGCTGCGCCATTAAATGAGTAGTAATCGAAACCAAGCCATTGGATTCAATAACTTCCGGCGTTTCCCAACCAAGTTTAATTTTTTCCCAAGCGGAAGGTTCCGGTGGGAACAATCCCGAATAAGCAAAAATAGCCTGCCCGTCCATTAACCCCATTCTGCCAATTGCGCTGTTGCCCGTCTTGGTGTTGAATAAATCCGGCAGCCCAAGATAGCTTGCAATGTTTGCCACTAACAAACCATTAATTGAGAGCTGAATCAAAGACTTACCAACAACTGTCTCCATTTCCCTTGATTCTGTTTCCGGCAAAATAGCGGTGTTTGTAATTTTAAAATTATTAACGTCGAAACCTTCGAAGCTTTCGCCCAAATATTTTTTTAATGAATTAAGATTCAAAAAAACAGAAGGCAGGTCCCTTTCAAGCCCTAGGCTTCCTGGTAATGTAACATCCTTTCCGACGCCGGCGTGAAAAATCACGAACATATTGAAGCGGCTAAAATCAATATTGAATTTACTTGCGGCTTCCTTCCAGACGTCTTTTGCTAATAAAGCTAAATTGGAATAGTCCTCTGAATTAATTGGCGGCGAGTAGTCCCTCATTATTTTTGAAAGATGAATAACTTCCGACGGCACGAAATATTTAATGGTAGTTTTGCCGTTGGAAACGGCGCTAAAATAATTTTTAGCGAATTCAAGATGATTCTCAAAATACGTCTTATCGTGCGGTAAGGGGTCGATTATCGAATCCCCGTAACTCTGAGAGTAAATAGAACCGAAAGTACCGTCGCCAAAAGTTTTGTCGTCGTTATCCTTCTGAAAATCAACCATAACGGCAATTATTTTAACCGTGTCGATAGACTGAACACTCTGCGCTGCAGTGGGCGCAAGCTTGTGAATAAAAGTCTGGGCGGCAATACCGCCCGTTAAAACGCTAAGGAATAAAATCAAAAATTTCTTAATCATGGTTAATCAATCCCCGTGGGAAACCCTTTTGTGTTTTTAACTTTACTCCCCCAATTCATCAAAATAGTAAACCTGAGGGTATTTGAAAGGGGATGATTTTCTCTTCCTTTAAATACGCTTGTGGTAATGTAACTAAAATCGAAACCGTACATGTCGTACCTTATTCCCGCGCCAAGGGTAATGAACTTTCTGTTGCCAAAAGCAGGATCTTCGTAAAAGAAACCTGTTCGTAAGGCGAACATAAAATCGGAAGGTTTGCCGTACCAATATTCAAAGCCCATCGACGTGATGATGTCCCGCAGCTCTTCTCTGAAAGGCTGATCCGCCCATGCGGTAAAAATTGCTTCGTAAAATGGTTTTTTCTGATAAGTGCCCGTAGTGTCGTTGCGGTGACTTTTGTCCACTAATAGCTTACTAAAGTCCAATGTGTATGTTAAAGAGTTGTATTCATCCTGGAATAGCCTGAAGGCAAAACCCAATCTGAAATTAGTTGGAATAGGGTCGGCCTGAGCTTGATCGATGTAAGCTATTTTGGGACCCAGATTACTTAAGTTAACTCCCATGCTAAACCTATCGGAGAAATCGCCAATAAACGGAAGCGAAAATTCCTGAGGACGCCACATCGCAGCAATATCGAAACTAATTGAAGTAGCAATGCCTCTTCCAAGCTCGTTCTCCGTAGGCTTATCCGAAAGCCGGCTGTGAATAAGCCTGAAATTAAAGCCCATTCCGAAACTCTTGGAAAGTTTAGTAGCGTAACCAAGCGTAAGAGCGGCATCGAAAGATTTAAAAGTTCCAACGGGTTGAGGCGAGTTGGAAAGTGTTCGCACGAATTCTCCAAAGTTCATGTATGTTATTGAAGCGGAAATTGTGCCGCTTAAAGATTTCAGATAATCTCTGTAAGTTAAATACTCGTAAAATAAATCACTCAATCCGAATTGAGGCAGCCAATTACTATGGGTAATGCTTACTTCCGAACCGTCTAAGAATGCTAAGCCTGCGGGGTTCCAAAAAATTGCGGCTGAATTATCCGCAAGTCCCGCTCCTGATTCGCCCAAACTACCAAAGCGTGAATCGGGCGCCAATAGAAGGAACGGCACAGCCGTTTCTCCCTGGGCTTGAATATTTCTAACCCCTAATCCCAACAATACCAATATTGCCATGCTAATTATTTTTTTCATATTAAAGACCTCCAGTAATATCTTTTATCTTAAAATACTTAACTTACCTAATACCGCTTTGTTAAATTTCCCGTCGGAAGATTTAACAATCACCTTGTAAAGGTAAGTTCCATTTGCCGCTAAATTTTCATCCGCATCCCTTCCATCCCACGGTA
The DNA here is from genome assembly GCA_027080245.1 of Ignavibacteriales bacterium. Classification (GTDB taxonomy): domain Bacteria; phylum Bacteroidota; class Ignavibacteria; order Ignavibacteriales; family Melioribacteraceae; genus WFQV01. The sequence goes on from JALWSN010000471.1 coordinate 10,298, forward strand.
TTTTAACGAATTTCTCAACCAGACCTTCCCGGACTATTGATTTTATTAGTCTTCCGGCTACCGTGTAAATATTAATTTTTACGTCGATGGGGACGGAAAGATTTTGTTGAAAAGTAAAGACTGTATTGGAATAAAAAGGATTCGGATAGTTGTAAACATCCTTAATTATTAATTCATTTGATTTATCTACAACCGAGAAATAACTTTGTCTAACGCTTAGATTGTTGAAAACGTCCCACGCTTTGATTTTTATTTTGTATTCGCCAGGTTTCATGTCGGTAAATCTGTAAGTAACCGTGCCGGATTTGCCGCCGGAATTAATATCGCCGATAAAATATTTAGTCAAATCAATTGCGTTAGACTCATCGTCGTTAACAATAGCCTCGAGCTTGTGTCCGACGCCAGTGCCCGTAGTATTCAAGCCTGTTTCATCTTTTAATTTAACAATCAATTGAAAATCGGGATTCACCAAATAAGCGTTGCTAAAATTTGTGTTGTCGTAATAAATCTTAATGTCGGGACCTTTGCCGTCGTTTACTCTGCTCGAATCGGTTCCGCCAACAATAAAATTATTATTGTACCCAACGCCGTCAATACTATTGTTAAAATAATAAGCCACAATTTTCCCGTGATTATTCTCGTAAGAAATATCTTTGGGCAAAATAAAGTTGGCTGCAAATTCGCCGTTGGTAACGCTTGCCTGCCCTCTGAACAATAATCCGCCTTGAACGGTAATAGTATCGTGAATATCCGGCAAGTAGATTTTACGGCGCGAGTCGTAAACGGAGATAATGGCTTTGCCATTTTGGTTTCCGTCGAGGACGTTCTTTGCGTTAAGAACCTCCCCTTTAATATCCGCGCTACCTAATGCCTTAAGCCGCACATTTTTCCCCAGAGGCTTACCGTTAATAGAATCAATAACTACGGGCATTTGAGGCATGTCCAACCTTAAAGCCGGATCGGCAAATAAATGGTATTTCTCATCGTTACTGCCGGTGCGGATTCTTTTTAATTTAAAATATGCCTCGCCTAAAGTAGTGGCGCGGGAAAGAGAGTCGCGAGGGAATAATAAATAATCAAAAAACTCGTTAGCCAATCTTGCGTTCGATTGAGAATAAACGGGACGCGATGCGGAGACGCCGCCAATTATTCCGGCATCTTTTTTCAGCAGCATTTCCTCAGTCCCGCTTTGTATTGCAGGATCGTCGTATCGTCCGAAATCGCATGTAGCGGCCATCAGGAAAAAATATTTATCGTTTTTGAATTGCGGAATTGAAACATCCCTGTCGAAGACAACCTCGTGCGTCCACACTTGAGGATTACCATGTCCAATAAAATTTAATATTAAAATGCCGTTGTTTACATCGTTAATAATAGCTTCGTTAACTTTGGGCTTACGCCTTCCAAGCCCTGTATTCACAGTAGGAAACAGCGACAGGTAAAGTTTGTCCAAATCAAAATATTTCGGAATGTGGTAATTGGCAAGAACTTCGGATTGATTAGTGTGCAGATTGCCATCGTCTCCCTGAGAAGTTTTGCCGTCGTCGGCTACAAGCGTAATTCTGTTGCGCCACAACCCCCTTGGCAGCTCTGTTTCGTATGAAATAATTTTGTCGACAACAACGTCAGCTTCCTCGGCTGTTTGCGCATTGATCCTTCCAATAGCTAAATCGGCTTTATTGTCGTTGCCCGAAATTCTTCCGTAATAATCGTCGTACGGATAAGAAAAAACTTCGTCGAAGGAGCTTTTAGTTTCAAATACCGGAATGAAATTTTTGTTCAAGCCTTCGGTATTTAAATAATCGTAATCGCCATCCCCCAACAACAATACGTAGAATGGTTTTACGCTCCAATTCTCAAATGCATATTTTAAGAAGTTTCGAATGGCGGTAGGGTCCAGGTTGCCGGAAGAAAATTCATTAAAAATTTGATTGATTAAAACAACGCGAGTAGTTAATTTTTCCGGTGCGTTAGCGCTGCGATACTCGGCTAATTTTTCCGCTGCGCTGGCAAACAATGGATGAGTAATAATTACGTATTTCGCCCCCTCCGTAATTCCGTGTAAATTTTGGTTTTCAACTTTCTCGCCTTTTGGTGGAGTTAGAAATTTTGCCTCGGTTAACGCTAAATATTTTTGAACGCTTCCCTCCTGCTCGTCGGCTTGAAAAACAAACTCTCCGCCGCTCAACATTTTGGGATCGATTCTTTTAACATTAGAATAATCGGTAATGTTAAAAGCCCAAATCAAACTGTTTGAAAAATTCGTTAATGTATATTTAATGGATGCGGTTGTATCCTTCGAATAAAAAATTATTTTATCGTTATTGGTTTTCAAGTATCTTTCGTACTGAATTTCAAAATAATCCAGATAGCCTTTGGCGGAAACGCTAGCAGGGTTCAGAACAAATTTAAGGACGCTGTTGTTGCCGTTAATTATTCCTTTTTTCAAAATTGAAGTTGAATAAAGATGCGCTATTTCCCACCCGAACGAACCGGACATTACTGTGTTAAGTATCCGAACGTTGTTTTCGTAAATGTTTAGAACTTGCGAGCGGGAATAATTATTGACAAAACTAATTTTGTATTTCACCCAACTATTGGGCACAATATTTTCAATTGGCGTAATGTACGTTCGGCTTGTATTTGTTGAATTAAATTCATCCCCAACGTAGATTACCCCCGATTTTATTAGGTTAAGCTTGTCATCGTCCCTAAAAGCGTTTGCTATTGAAGTGTTTTGCGCAAAGAACGAGCCAGCGGTAGAACTCTTCTGCAGTTGCATTCTTTTGCCTTTGTCGCCGCCGGAGGTAATCCAATAATAATTTTCGTTTGAATAATAATCTTTTCGTCTGACAATTTTTTTCAATGTTTTATCATATTCAAAAAAGCTTGTGCCTCTTGCGTAAAACAAAATGTAGTCATTGTCGTCAAACGAACCGTCCTCCTCCCCTTTTAT
>JALWSN010000472.1 GCA_027080245.1 Ignavibacteriales bacterium
GAATGGTTCTTTATTTTGAAGGTGAAATTTGCGACGCCCGTTTTTCCAAATCCTGCGGCGGCGTTTCAGAAGCGTTCGAAAATGTTTGGGAACCTGCTCCGCATCCTTATTTACAATCAATTGTCGATTACAAATATTACCCTGACGAATATGAGCTAGACTTAACGGTAGAAGAAAATGCGGTTAAATGGATTAAAGGAAACCCACCTGCTTTTTGCAACACTCAAGATGAAAAAATTATTTCGGAATTTCTTGTCGATTACGATCAAGAAACGAGAGATTTTTACCGTTGGAAAGTCGAATATTCGCAACGCGAATTAGCTAATATTATCAGGCGTAAAAGCGGCGTCGACTTCGGGGAGATACTGGATTTACGGCCTATTGAGCGGGGGTACTCTGGACGGTTAATCAAATTAAAAATTGTCGGGTCAAAAAAATCCTTAATAATCGGGAAGGAACTAGAAATTAGAAGCGCGTTAGCGGAAACGCATCTTTACAGTTCCGCAATAGCGGTAGATAAACTTGAAATCAAAAACGGGGTCCCGCAAAAGTTTGTTATTTGGGGTGCGGGCTGGGGTCATGGCGTCGGGCTTTGCCAAATAGGCGCTGCGGTAATGGCGGATATGGGTTACAAGTTCGACGAAATTCTTGCTCATTACTTCAAAAATTCAACAATCAAAAAGATTTACTAATGAAAGCGCTTTATTCATGTCTTTCGAAAAGTTGGGGCGGAATGGAAATGTTTACCATTACCGCCGTAAAGCAATTGTTGAAAAACGGCATTGAAGTAGACTTACTTTGCTACCCCAATTCACCTATTTACAAAAACGCAATAGAAAAAAACCTAAAAGTCGTTCCGCTTAAGTTTAATAAGGGGATTAGCCCCGCTGCGGTTCTGAAAGTACTGAATTTATTGAAGAATAACAACTATGCATTTATTCACACCCAAGCTTCCGGGGATTTGTGGGCGCTTTCGCCGGCAGTGGCGCTTTTCAAAAAAGAGATTCCACTTTTTCTAACGAAACAAGTCGGTTCATTTATCGTTAAAAAAGATTTGCTTCACAGATTTGTTTACAGCAAAGTTACCGTTGCATTTGCAATCAGCGAAGTCATTCGAGTTAACTTACTTGAAACAACTCCTTTAACTGAAGAGAAAATATTTATTTTACACAATGGTGTTGACACGAAAAAATTCAATCCAGTAAATTATTCGGGCAAAGAATTAAGAGAGATTTACCGAGTAAAAGAAAACGAACTGCTTGTTGGAATGGCGGCAAGGTTCACTCCAGGAAAAGGTTACGAAGAATTGCTGAAAGCCGCGGAAATATTGGAGAAAAAGCATCCTAACGTAAAATACCTGCTTGTTGGCGAGGCTTCGCGGGGCGAGGAAGATTACTTTAATTTTATTAAAAAAACAGCTGGAAGTTCGAATGTAGCGGACAAAATAATATTTGCCGGTTACCTGGAAAACATGCCCGAAGCTTTTGCGGCAATGGATATTTTTGCCTTTCCCTCTCATTCGGAAGCTTTCGGCATTGCTTTGGTAGAAGCGATGTCCATGGCGCTGCCCTCGGTTTGTTCGCGCGCCGACGGTATTTTAGACATTTGCCTTGAAAACGAAACGGGATTGTTCTTTGAACCAAAGAATGAAACCGACCTTGCTAAAAAACTGGAAATTTTAATTAAGGACGAAACCTTGAGAAAAAAACTTTCTGCAAACGCAAGGAAAAGGGCGGTGGAAAATTTTGAAATTGAAATTCTTACAAAGCGTGTAATAGAAATTTACAAGAAGTATATTTGAAAATTGAATTTTAAAATTTGCGAGGATTAGAATGAACGAAGAGCTGACGCTAACTAACGTAGATGAATACAATGATTATGTGAACAGCAACACCGGTGCCGTAACGTATTTCAGCACTCCCGATTGCAATGTTTGCAAGGTTCTAAAGCCCAAGCTTAAAGCTTACCTGAAAGAAAAGTACCCGGAAATTAAATTTGCTTACATCGATATTACTTCTTCAAAAGAACTTGCGGCGCAGAACAGTATTTTTACCGTTCCAACGATATTGTTTTACTTTGAAGGCAAAGAGTTCCTAAGGAAATCAAGGAACGTTAATTTTTTTGAATTAGATAATCAACTTTCGCGTCTTTACTCTTTAATATTCGAATGAAGACCGCAACGAAAGAAAATATAGTTAAAGCCTTTGGGAGCGGGAAAGCCCTGATTGGCATGGTTCATCTTGACCCGCTTCCCGGTTCACCCTTGTACGACGGGCGGTTCGAAAGCATTCTAAACAAAGCTTTGCAAGAAGCGGAGATTTACGCCCAAGCCGGCGTAGGTTCAATAATGATTGAAAACATGCACGACCTCCCTTACTTAAACAGGAATGTAGGTCCGGAAGCAGTTTCGGCGATGAGCGTTATTGCTTACGAATTAAAAAGGGAATTTAATTTGCCAATGGGCGTTCAAACGCTTGCGGGCGCGAACAAGGAAGCTCTTGCAATTGCAAAAGCCGCCGGGTTGGAATTTATTAGAGCCGAGGGATTTGTGTTTGCACACGTTGCAGACGAAGGCATTTTTCAATCCGATGCGGGAGAGCTTTTGCGGTACCGGAAGACAATTGACGCGGAAGACGTTTTAATTTTTGCCGACGTTAAAAAGAAACATAGTTCTCATTCAATTACTTCCGATGTTACGTTGATTGAAACCGCTAAAGCCGCCGAGTACTTTCTTGCCGACGCAGTAGTGGTAACGGGAAAAACCACAGGAGACGAGCCGGATGCAGATGAATTGAAAGAGTTGTACTCCAACGTGGAAATCCCCGTCGTTATTGGCTCGGGAATTAACATTCGCAATCTGCCCCATTTTATTAACCTTGCCGACGCTTTCATCGTTGGTTCTTATTTTAAAAAGGACGGTAAATGGTTCAACAAGGTTGAAAAAGAAAGGGTTGTAAAATTTGTGGAGTTGTTTAATTCGCTAAGAGAAAAATAATCTTAGAGCGGGAATCTTTTACGCCTACTTTTCATCTAATCAAAATTGTAAATTAAACGACATTAACTTTTTCAATATTTTAGTAGAATAAGAGTATGTCAATAAATAAAAATTTCATTATTAAAAGAATTCTTCCGGTTGTAGCCGGAGCTTTGGTTGGTTACTTTTACTATTATTTTATTGGTTGTAATAGCGGACATTGCATCATTACAGGCAACCCTTACATTTCAACTATTTACGGATCTTTAATTGGTTTGTTAATTGCGTTCCCGACTAAAAAGAAGGAGAAGAATGATGAGCGAGCAGACGATTACAAAGGAGATTGAAATTGAAGAACTTGTTGAAATTTTACCCGACGCTGTTACTTACTTAATGGAGAAGGGAATTAGGTGTTTACGTTGCGGCGAACCCATTTGGGGAACGCTGGAAAATGCTGCAA
>JALWSN010000473.1 GCA_027080245.1 Ignavibacteriales bacterium
GGTTGAACGAGTATTGGCGCTGTAAGATGTTTGTTCAATGGAAATCGCAGGGCTGAGTCCGTCAATTAAAGCCACTTCCGGCTTTTCGGGCATATTTAAAAATTGTCTTGCGTAAACGCTCAAGGATTCAAGGTAGCGCCTTTGTCCCTCGGCGTAAATGGTGTCGAAAGCGAGGGAGGATTTGCCCGAGCCCGAAAGCCCCGTGATTACCGTAAAAGATTCGCGTGGAATTTCAAGGTCGACGTTCTTTAGATTATGCTCGCGCGCGCCTTTTATTATTATTTTATTATTATTTTGCATTGCAGTTTTTTAAAAGTTTAAACTTAAATGGTAATAATAGAAATTCTTAAAATCAATTTTTTTTAGAATTAAAATGGAGCATAGAATTTTTAGTAGTGAAAATAACTGCGAAGAAAAGTTGAAGGAAAAAGGTTCGGTTTTCATTGCCAAGGCTTTTCGAATAAATTCCGTTGACGAAGCTGAAAAAGTTTTGGACGAAATTCGAAAAAAATATTACGACGCCACTCATCATTGCTTTGCTTACAAAGTTTTTGAAGCCGGTGAACGCTTTTCCGACGACGGGGAACCAAACGGAACCGCCGGAGTTCGCATTCTTAACGCCGTAAATCGTTTTGAATTAACAAACGTTCTTGTAGTGGTTGTAAGGTATTTCGGGGGAACTAAGTTGGGCGTTGGTCCTTTGGGAAAAGCTTACTACGAAAGCGCTTTCAACGTTCTTTCCGCCTGTAAACGTATTGAATATTTTGAATATATTAAAATAGAGATTAAGATTGATTTTAATCAATCAAGCTCCGTTTACGGCATTCTGAGCCGGAGCGGCGCAAAAAAGATTGAAACAATTTACGACAATGCCCCAATAATTTACGCTTTCGTAAAACTTGAAGAAGCCGGGAAGGTAAAAAAGAAAATAATTGACGCCACAAAAAACAAGGCAAGCGTAAAATTGGGCGAAGAAAAATTTTTGTTGAAAAAATAAATTAGGACAAAAAGTATTTTAAATTCTCTTTATTTTTGATTAGATTTAAGGCGTAAAAAAATTTCAATAAAAAGAAAGGAGAAACGAAATGAAGATTAACAGATATGAAGACATTTCGCAAATTGACAAGGAAGCAAAAAAAGATTACATCGACCGCCATTCGGCGTTTATTCATTGCGACTCTACCGCCAAGAAAGGCGAGAAATTCAAAGTAAAAGTTAAGGTTGGCGATGAATACTCGCACCCAGACGATTTCGACCATTACATTGCATTTGTTCAGTTGTGGGACGGCGAAAAGTTCCTTGCCCAAGCCACTTTTACCGCCGGAATGCTTGGTTCGCAATCCAATCAGGTGGAAGTCGATTTTTATTTGGTTCCGACTAAAAAGTTAAAACTTACCGCAATGGCATATTGCACCAAGCACGGTTTGTGGCAAAGCGACGAAGTTACGGTTGAAGTAACCGATTAGTAAACTCTTCGATTCCCCTTAGCCGAAAGCCGCTGCGGTTTTCGGCTTTTTTTTAATAAAATATTAAACTTGAAATTCTTTTTGAGTTCACATTTGTCCAAAATAAATTGAATGAGAATGTATTTTGGACAAAAGCGGCGTCGAAGTGAAATCAGTAAATTTTACTTTCTATTTATTTTAGAATTTACTAAATTAGCAAGCTAAAATTTAACGGAGTAGGAAATGGCGAAACAACAAACGTTTGCTGACAAGGCAAAGGGAAAAGCTAAAAAAACAGAAGTTACGGTGAAGGTAGTAAAAGCTGTTAAAGGCGAAAAAGGGAGCTACAAATTTTCGGAAAAATTTGTTAAGCTTCAGGACGTAAATCAAGTTACGTCAATCAAATAAAATTAAGCCCCTTGCAGGGGCTTTTCTTTTTTAACGCCCGCAAGAATCCGAAAATAAACCGCCAGCTTTTCAATTCTTTAATCAGGTAACTTTATTGCCGGTTGAATTAAAGAGCCGCTTTAACTTCAATCTTTGAATCCACCTCTTTTTTCAGCAAGTTTTCAATCATTACAAGAGTGCCGTGAATAGCCGCAGGACAACTGCCGCAAGCCCCTTGGTATTTTATTTTTAGTGTGTTGTTGGTAAAGTCTACAATTTGCAAGCCCCCGCCGTCGTTTTCAAGAGCGGGTCTGATGTATTCATCCAGAACCTTGTTTATTTTTTCCAACTCGGGCGAGGTTGCCGCCAAATTTTTTTCTTCCGGGCTTTCCAAAGGCAGTAGGCTTTCGTCAAAATTCTTAATTAAACTAACTAACGGTTTTTGAATTTCGCCCCATTTTACTAATGGTTCTTTTTCGATTGTAATGAACCTTTTCGAGTAAAAGAGGGATTTTATCCCGGGAATTTGAAAGATTTCCTTCGCCAGTAAATCTTCAGAGGCTTCTTCTTTATTTGAAAAATGCCTGGCTCCGTTCTTTGTGATTTCTTTATTTAAAATGAATTTCAACGCTTGCGGATTGGGCGTTAGTTCCACATCTTGAACGAAAATCATTTTTCCTCAATCAGATTTATTATTAAAATTTAACGCCAAACAGTCTATTAAATATTTTTATTATTTGCAAAATATTTTTGGTCTAAAAATTTGCTAATGATTAAATGCTTTTTGATGTGAAGAGATGCAAATGGTATTTTTATTCGGACTGATTTTAATTCGATTTTAATTTAATGGCTGGAAATAGTGGACATATCTGTCTAAAATAAATTGAAGGAGAATGCGTTTTTGAAAAAAACTCTTTCTAAAAATTCTATTTGCAACCCACCACCCCTTCCCAAATCCCTTAGGGACTTACGTAATTTAATACTTTCACAAATGCTAATAGGGATGGGGTGGGTGAGAACCCTCACTGAGATTGCATTGATTTAAAGAGCGCCGATTACAAATCTTAGAATTCATCTATTCAAATTGAACAGCAAAAATTTTCCAATTGCTTTGAAAAACAAAATGACATATCGAAAAAATTTTAAGGGATTGTTTGTGGGAATTTGAAAATAAGTCTCCTAAATAAAAGATTTTCGCATTTTTTAGTAATTAAAAAAATATTCTGGACAGCAGTGGCTGAAAAATAGTGGACGAAAAATAAAAAATTTATTTTTGATTTTATCGCTGTGCATCTCTAAATTTGAAGTCTGTATTTTAATTAATAAGAACGTAATTTGGAGGTACTGTAATAATGGGAATGATGGCGCGAATGCGGAATCTTGCTCCTTGGTTCATAATTTCGGTTGGCGGAATATTTGTTCTGTTTATGGTTTTTTCGGATTCAAATATTACGCGTATTTTTAATCGACCTTCCAACGATGTAGGTTCGATTAACGGGGAAAAAATAAGCTACAAGGAATATTCCCAATTTGTGGAAACGGCAAGGAAAAACGAAGTCGCAAAAACCGGCAAGGAATTGGACGACACGCAAATGGAATTT
>JALWSN010000474.1 GCA_027080245.1 Ignavibacteriales bacterium
CAGGTAAACCGAGCCGGTATTAAATGAAACAAGATTTGAAGACGTAACTAACTTAAGGGATTTGTTTTTAGGTAGAGCCTTTGCATTGTTTAACTGCAAGAAGAACAGGGCTATTAAAATAGCTTTAAGCGCAACGGGTAACTTTTTCATCTTTTCCTCCAAAAGTGTTTAATGTTTTATTTAACGTTCAAGTGTTTGAAACTATTTAATAATCAACATCTTTTTAACCGCGGTAAAACGTCCCGCCCGAAGACGGTAAAAGTAAATTCCGCTTGGTAAATTGTTAGCGTTAAAGCGAACCAGATAATCGCCAGATTTTTGAAAACGGTTTACAAGCGTTCGTATTTCCCTGCCCAACAAGTCGAACACTTTTAATGTTACGATTGTTTGACCGGCAAAATTTTGAGCTTTCGTAGAGAAAGCCGGAACGGAATATTTTATTACGGTCGTTGAATTTCCGGAAGGGGAAGATTTCCCAAACGGATTGGGGTAATTTTGGTAAAGGCGGAATCCCCGCGGCTCAGAATTCTTACGCTGCGCCACGCTAACAACAGTTGAATCGTAATCAAAAACATGAATAATTAACCAACCGTCGTTAGGGGCGTTAAATTCGGTTACGAACAATCTTTGATGAATAGCGTCGTAGCAGGCGGAGGAAATTTCCGCTTTCGAACCGAAAAAAATATTTTTGTCGAACCGCCACGCGGCGTAAGGCTGAGGTTCAAACGGCTTCATTTTGCCCGCGGCAACTTTTGCCAGGTCGGCGGGATTGTAAAAAACAGCCATTGGCACGTAGCTTTCGGCGCGCCAGCCCTTTCCGTCCGGGTCGGTGTCGTAAAATTCGGGGAAGGGCAAATCCGCCTCAACCCATTCAAGCCGCATCTTTTCCCCCTGCCAGCCGTACCAATTGTTTCCGTGAGCTTTGGTTCCGATAAACATCACAGCAAACCTCCCGCCGCCTGTCAACCATTCCGCCGTTCGCCACGCGTCGGCGTGATTGTAGTCGTCAATTGAATTTGGGAAATTGTAATTATCCGTGCCTTCAACGCTGCCGTATTCAAGCAATGTTGTAATCGGCAGCTCGTAATTTTCCTCAGGCGGAGACTTCCCAATCTTACCAAAGGCGTAAAGCGTTGGACCTAATCCGCTGAGCCCGCCGTCGCGGAATCTTCCCGTTACCAAGCTCCTTCCATTTAAATGTAAATCCGCCCAGCTTTGGGGAATTTCAAAAATGTAATCGCTTGTTTGAGCCTCGATTGGCGGCTGCCCCGCTTTACCGACGTACCACGCTCCGTATTTTTTCGAGCCGGCCAAATCCTCCGGCGAGCAAAAGGAAATGGTCGCCCGCTTTTCCTGACTTACCGTGTAGTGCAAAGTCCACGAACTGTACAATCTGTTTTCCGATTGAACATATTCCAAACCGTTCCGCCAGATGTCCACGTAATCCCAATTATTAATATTTGCGGGACGAATATTAACCGGCGATTGTAGAATGGTTACCTCGTTTAATTCGTCGGGATTGTGGGCAGCGGAAATTTTAGGTTCGGGAATATTAACTTCGCCAACAAAGCCATTTTCCTGATTATTCAAATTGGAAAGGAACAAGCTGCCGGGTAAGCCGTCCGACGCCCCCGCGCCGTTTTCCCCTCCGTCGCCATTCGGATTGTAAGAAATTGCTTCGCCGCCGTAACTAAAAATTTCCGGGGTTCTGAACGCGCCTTTGTAAACAAAACCGGCGGGATTAAACAAATGCGAATCCGCAAATTTTTTCGTCGCAGCCGTAACCGCCTTTGAATGTTGGCTTTCGTTTCCCGCGGCGTCCAGCGCGGAAACCGAAAAAGCGTAAGATTGCCCGGGTTCCAAAAACGCGGCGGCGTATTTATTCGTCCGCGAATATCCTTCCACTTCCTTTCCGTTGTAAATCAAATATTCAACAACTCCAACGTTGTCGGCGGGAACGTCCCAACTTAAACTTACTTTGGAATCCGTTGTTGAAACAATTGTTAAATTCTCGGGCGCGTCCGGAGGCGTAACGTCGGCGTCGTTAAACAATTCGATTTTGTCGCAAAGGATGTAGCGCTTCGGTTCGGTTTCGTACCATTGAACGTGGAGATTAACATTGACGACAGAATGTTTTCCATCAGTTTTGTGAACCCCCTTGTCCGTAATATTAAACGCGGTTTTACGGCTTTCTCCCGGAGGAATTTCAACGTAACCGTTACGATAATCGTCAAAGGAACGCATTGTGTGCCAACGCCCTTCCGAACCGTCTTCATTTGGAGCCGTCGAATCCGCAAAGCTAATTCTGGCTGTAATCGTGTAAGTTTCGGAAGACGAACTATTGAACCACGTAACGACGACTCTTTCCCCCAACTTAAAATTTCTGGCGTTACCCCTTACGCCCTGGTAATCGTCATATTCGCCTACGCCGGCTTTAGGCAAAAGTCCGCCGGGACCTACCGCCGAATAATCTACGCTAGAGCTTTTAATAAGCGTATTCCAGCCCATGAGTCCGAAAACATTTTCAGCGGCGTTCTTACCGAAATCCACCAGAATAATTTGCGCGTTTAATTTACCGGAAAGCGCAAAAATGGAAATGACAAATACTATTTTAATTTTTTCTTTTAACCTGAATCTCAATCGAAAAATCATTTCTCCCCCTTAATTTAAGGCGGATGCAATAATAAATATGATTACAACCGCAACGTTTAAGGCAATAAATATTTTTTCAGCCGACAAAGAAATTTCCCCCATTAAAGAACGCAGCGCCAGCAAGCTCATTAAAACAAGAACGCTCAAAATCCAAAAAATATTGCGTTTGAAAACGAGCGGATAGAAAAGCACAAACAAAACGCAAACCGAAGAAACGATATGTGTTTTTAATTCATCCACAAACACAAAATTAAGTCAGGGCGTTTATTTGGGAATGGAGAGAAACGACAAAAACGTGGACAATAACGTCTTTTATGAGAAATTAAGACTTTTTCAAGTTTTTCTTAACAAATCCGCTTGGCGAAATTTCAAAATATTTTTTAAATGTTTTTGAAAAATAAGAGGGGTCGGAAAAGCCGAATTCGTAGGCGGCGTCGGCAACGTTACCCTTTTTTTGCCTTAAATATTCCGCGGCTAAATTTAATTTTATTACGCAGATGTAATTAGTTGGAGTAAGGTTCAACTCGCTTCGCGTAATGCGCTGGAATGTTCTTAACGAAATTCCCAGCTCTTTTGCCACATCTTCCGAACGGAGCGGTTCGGATTTGTTTTGAATAATAAGCTCGCGGGCTTTTTTCAAAATCTTTTCGTTGACGCTTAAATTTTCCTCCTCGTTAACGGGTAGAATTTTTGAAAGATTCAAATCCTTGTGGAGCGGAAGTTGTCTTAGCTTGTACGACCTGTAAAGCAAAAAAGAGATTAAAATTATTGAAATAAAAACCGTAGTAATGTAAATAGCCACCCACTCGGATTTGTACTTTTCCGAAATTATTTCAAACCAATTAGGTCCGCCAACAAAAGCCACTTGTTTCCAAAATTTCGGGTAGCCGAAATCGCTGTAACCGCTCCAGTTAAAGGGCCACATAGCCGTTGAAGCTTCCCCAACGGTAACGGTTTGACTGTTCGGGTAATCAATGTCGTTTACGCAAACATCGAGGTGCATCTTCATTCCAGTCTTTGGCTCTACTCCAATTGCGGCAAAAGGAATGGCAAGTTCAATTACATACGAGCTGTCCGGCTTTTCGTCGTTTAACGTTCCGTTTATTTTAACGCATGAATGAAACAAAATATTTTGGGCGAAGTCTTTGGGAACGGCTAAAGTGTCGGCAAGAATTTCCTTGAGGTCGCCTTTAAAAACTTCGGAATTGTTTTTTACGTCAATCAGGAATTGATAATCGTTCACGTCCATTTTTGGCGTAGCTTCGTTCTTTGTGTCGATGTAAAGTTCAACGCCGTCATTCAGATGAACTTGCGGTTTGTCTATCCTGCCGCTATGTTCGGCAAAAAGGTGTTTGTCTTTAACAATGAACGCGCAGTAAAAATTATCTTTATTCCAGCACGCCCTAAAAATTACTTTGTTCCTCGACTTAGGCAGGCGCAATTTGTTGAAATCAAAATTTTCCGGGTAGAGGTCTTGTAGCTTGTAATTCGTTAAAGTGGTAAATTTAGTTAAAGTATCCTTAAAAGAATACTCAAAATATTTTTCCCAATCGTCAAGTTTTCCGTCGATTTTAATTTTGTTGTGGCAATAAGGTATTTCGTAAACCGACGTTACGCCTTGCGCCCGCAAAGGCAAAGCCGAAAGAAGCAGCGCCAATAGAAATTTTATTTTCATTTTTTATCGGTTTTAAATAATTGCCAAACAACAATAAAGGAAAGGAATTTCAATACCAAATTAGTATTTTTATTAAGGAATTCAAAACGCAATCGCGTCAAATTAAACAAAGTTAATTAAAATGTAACTGCGGCAAACTTGTTTAATCAAATTTATTGTTAAAGTTAATTAACCCGCTCAAATTAAGCCTGGCAGTAAAGCTTTCCCATTTTTCCCGGAATAGTTCCGGTTTAATGCCAGTGAAATTTTTTTCTATTTTAATATTGTCATCTTTTTAGTAATCGAAATTTTTCCATTTGTTAATCTGTAAAAATAAACACCGCTGGGCAAGTAACTTGCGTTAAATTGAACGGAATACTTACCCGGCTTTTGCGCGCGGTTAACGAGCGTGCGGATTTCCCTGCCCAGTACGTCGTAAATTTTAAGCGTTACGCGCAAAGGGGAATTATTTTGCTTTCCCCCAAATAACGCGGGAATGGAATATTTAATAATGGTGGCGGGATTAAACGGATTGGGGTAATTCTGGTAAAGCGTAAAAGAAATTGAAGGCTTTGGAACGTCGTTTTGGACTTCTGTTAACGGATTGGGCTGAGTGAAAAAATCCTGCCCCGTAATTTCAGTTAAATCGGGGTCGTTCCACAAATTTTGCGGACCTAAATCCCCTGGAATGCAAACATTCGAAAACCCGCCGCTTTTAGTTGTAATTACTACAAAAAGTTGAAAAGTTTGAGTATTGTCCACCCCGTCAAAAACGGAAAGTGGAAGTTTCATTTCGATGCCGTGTAAACTATCCGTTGCAAAATCGTTTTTGTAAGCCAATTCAAAGGTTGCGTTCTGAGAACCGCCAAACACGCCAGAGAGCGTTCCGCCGTCCGAGGCGGTTTCGCCATCCTGCCTTGAAACTACAACCGCCGAGGCGGAATTTTTAATTCCCGAAGTATCGTAAGCGCAAGCGTCGCAATAGAATTGTTTGGTCATGTTGAATTCGTGAAACGCCAGAGCGTAATCCGCTTCCATATCCAATTTCGCTTGGTCAAGTCCGTAAACGCTTTTCTGGGTATTTGTGCTGAAAACGCCGGCGGAGCTGCTATGTTCGCCCATTAAAACGCCGTTCCTGCCCGCGTAACCGGAAAAATTTAAAAATACGACAATGTTATTGTCGCCGTCAATTTGTCCCGTAATGCCAAGGTAAAGCGTATCGCCGTCGGAGTAGTAATAAATTGCGCCGAGTTCGTTAAGCGTTCCAAAACCCGCTCTGCCGCTGGTATTTTTAGCAATCAGCGAATACTGGGAATCATTAAGCGCCCCGTCGATAATCGGCTGAGAATAAAGAGTTGTAAACAAAAATAATGCAAAAAATAAGGTGAGTTTTTTCATTTTTCGTCCCCATTTAGTTTGATTATAAATTTCTTCCTTCTATTAAATGACCGCCGGCGGGGAAAGAAGAGGAAAAGCGTTAACAACCAATAAAGCGGTTCAAATAATATTTTGAAAAGTTAAATTTTTTTAAGTGAATATATTACATTTGGTTTTTAGTTCAAAGTCAAACGGCAAGTAACTGTTAATATTCCTAAAACGATTTAGGGTATTCTTCAATAAAAAATTTTTTTCGTTAAGATATTTTAAATCGTAAGTAACCAGCGTTCAGAAACCAATTTTGCTTCACGGAAAACTACTGCGGAATTTGCACGGGGCTTTTCTTTGCAAGGTAGGCGGAGGTGTTGGGGAAAGTCTTAAGGAATAAGTCTTAAGTAACGAGTCTTAAGCAATAAGCGCCGTTCCTGCGGAACTCACTTTAGCTTCCTGTTAATTTTGCTACAAAGGTTACGTCCCTACGGGACTGAGTCCCGGCGGGACGACAGCTTTGTAGAACAAAAATAAAAACAAAAAATTTGAGCTACGGAGGAGCGGAACAAAAAATGGATGATTGGATGCATGGATGATTGGATGATTGGATGAATGGATGGTCTAAATTCTTCACGATTTTACAGAATTCGTCAAGAGGTAAATTGACGTAATCCCAAGGTTTTGGCAGCGTCGCCCCGTTGGTACAGCCGTATCGTTAACCCACGGATTTATCCGTGGGAAGACGACCCCCCCCCCCTACAACCCAAAACCGTTTCAACGGTTTTCCCGCTCAGCAAAAAACGTTATTCAGTCACTTTGTCTTTGAATTCAGTCAAAATTGCCGTCAGCTTTGGCATAGCCACCCCTTTGGGGCAGCTGACGGAGGCAAGAAGACAAAAATAAAAAACGGCTTTAGCCACATTCTATTTTCATTGAGAATTCAACAATGGGGCTAAAGTCCTGTTATTTATGCTTCAATCTTTGGTCCGTCGGTTGAAGGTCAAGAATCAGAAAGATTCTTTAAAGAAGCAATTATTCCTCTCAACTTCATTTCATCAGCCAAAATAAAGCGGAATAACAATACAAATTTGTCCTGATTTCCGAAATCCCTACAACAACTATTTGCATTAATGAAATTAAAATGGTTAATAGCAAGTAAAAAAAATCTTTGGAAAAAATACTTTTCATATCAAACGATTTTACTTTCCTGCCCGCTCTAAAAAAAATTTCGGACAACAGCCCTTCGGTTCGTTATTTAATGCACTCGGAATCGGAATTCGACGAACAAAATGCAAAAGATTTACGGAGGAAATCCGTGTTGCAGGAAGCCCTTAACGCTTCCGATTACGTTATTCCCCTCTTTACAGGTTTAAAGGGCGTTTATTTGTTACAAAATTTGCTCTCGTTTTACGTTTTCTCCAAATCAAATTTGCTCAGGGTTGAATCCGCGCTTTTAAGTTTCTTCCCGTCAAACTCTCGCTTTTTTGCCGAAGAAATTTCCTTCAAAACAATGTTTGAACATCTTGAACCTCAATTCCCCACGGTCCGGTACGTCCTGATGTCTAACAAAATCCCAAAATATTTAGCTGAAAAAGGGATCCCAAAATTGTTGGGGGGCGTTATCATCCAACCATTTGACCTATTTAATTTAATTGTAAATAAAATAAGACTTGGAGATAATAAAATTTCGGGCGGAGTAGTTTTGAACGAATTCCTAAGCGGTAAAGAAACGGCGGAGGCTCTCCGTTATTTGGAAAATCTGCACGGGACACAGTCTGCGTTCAGTAAATTAAGTGATTTAATCAATCCCGCCCCCACCGAAGAAACCCTGTACATCAAAGCTTTAATGGATTTTTTAATACGGTTAAATTCGGGGGAAATTGCAAAAATATTTTTCATCAAAGAAGAAGAAAACATTCACAACAAATAAAAGGAACTAAAATGAAATACTTGAAATTTATTTTGGTTTTTGTTTTTTCCATTATGCTTTTGCATAATGAGCTAAATGCGCAAGCAATGAAGACCGAAGCAAATACGGACAGCTTTTTGAAACAGCCTTCTTCAAACTTCCGGCTTCCAACCGCTGAGGGAAAAATTTTAGCGCAGTACCAACTTTTAACCACACGAGACCCATTGGGAGTAACTGTTGCAAACGGAAAAATAATCATCAGTTCTACCGACAACAATGGCGGTAATTTTTTTGACGTGTACGATATTCACGGGAATTACCAATCATCTTATTCACAGGGGACTACTTCCAAATACGGTTACAGGGATTTGGCATTCGACGGAACGCACATTCTTGCCAGCGACGACAGCACAATCAAGAAAATCGACCCGACGGATTTCCACGTTGTTTCGCAAATTAAAAATAGCGCACACTCCCCCCACCGCGGGCTTGCTTACGACCCGGGCTCGAAAGCCATTTATTCAACTAATTTTAGGCACGGAAATTTAGTTAAAATAGACGCGGCAACCGGCGCCACGCTGGAAACGCTCGCCCAGCCCTTTTCAGCCCCTTACGGCATAGCCTTCGACCATTATTCTTACACGAACGCCGGGTTCCTTTGGTACGCCGAGCCCTCTTATTATGGCAAATTCAGACTTACCCGGGTTGACACAAGCACCGGCAATTTTGACTTTAGCTACGATTTAACTTCGGCTTTGCCGGACAGCGCATTAAGCGGCGGCTTGGAAATAATTAACAACCATCCCGACTACCCCGATAGCGTTGTAGCGCTGATGGTTGACCAGCACAATGCAAAATTGGTAATTGTAAATATTACGAACACGCCGCTTACATTTCCCACAAAAGTTGAATACTTAAACGATTTTGGCGGGTACGACGCAACAGGATTGGATATTAATTCGATGCTGGTTTACTCCGGTTACCTTTTTGCCGTGAACAACGAAAAAACAGTCAGAATTTTTGACGTCAAAACCAATCCTGCAATACCGGCGGTAAAGGGGGAAGTTTTAATTGGCGATGGGCTGGATTATCTTGCCGTACACAACAACGCGCTTTTCGCCCCCTATGCGCCGCAACTTCCCGACACTGTAATGGTTTTTGATATTAGCGATCCCTTGAATTGGACTTTAAAATCACGATTTTTTGTCAATAAGCGGGTAGTAGAAATGAAATTCTACGGCAACTACGCTTTTGTAATCACTCAGGACGAAGCCAAAGTAAGAATTTACGACATTTCGGATTTAAAAAATATTCAATTAAAAGATTCCATTCTTACGCCCGACAATTGTTACTCTATTGAAACCGATGCAAACAAAGGACTTTTATTTGTTGGCTACGGTAAAACAACCACTGGCTTTTCGGTTTACGACGTAAGCTCTCCGCTTGCGCCAAAAGAATTAGGGAAAACAACGGATTTATGGCATACGCCAATGAAGATGACGTTAGCTGATTCCAATCATATTATTACGCTTACCAGCGAGAACGCAAACGCCGGCGGGTTCTGGTACTTGGAATGCTTCGACATTTCCGATTTCAGCAGCATTTCGAAAGCCGACGGACTTGCAATGTCAAGCGCGTGGGACATGAAAATAATCGACGGAGTAATTTTGGTTTCTTCAACCGATTATCCGAACAAAGGCGTTAGGATGTTTTCCTGGGACAATAACTTTTCCACCTTCAGAATGGGTGGGTTAATGGAATTTGACCACGCCGAGCTAATTGCCGCCTATTCGCCCGCTGCAAGTTCGGGCAAAAACATTAAGCAAAGAGGATTTCCTCTTAAGGACTGGACGCCAAGGGAAACTTACTACTATTTTTCGAGAGGGAGTTACGTTTACTGGCCTTATTCCTACGGCAGCGAAAAGGGGAAAATATACGGAATACTTCCCCCGACAAAAGCCAAAAAAGTAACTCTTACAATGGAGGTAAGACCAAGCGGCGCAGAGAAGGACGGATGTGCAACAGTTCCTTCGGTAGGCTCGCACACTTACACTAAAGGCGCTTCCGTTACGCTTAAACCTATTGAGCAGCCGGACAAAGGTTGGTATTTTACTAAATGGACTGGCGACATAAATACAACGACAAAGGAACCGACAATCACAATGGACGACCACAAAGTTGCGGTTGCTAATTTTGGCAAGGTAATGCTAAGCGTCAGCGGAAGCGTTCCCGACACGGGCTTTTGTCCGATGGCTATTAGAAAAATTCCGAGGTTTTTAAATTTGCCAATTAATCTTTGCGCAAGCGACGTTGACGGTTGGAATGTAAGCAGTATTTCATTTGTGTCGAGCGGCGCGGGCAACGAAAAAGAAGACATTAACGGAGTTTTCCTTTACAAAGGTTCCAATCTTCTCTATTACGGTAAATACGATAAGGATAACGGGACAATAAAAGCCGTTTTCAATCCTCCGTTACAAATACCAGCCGGCGAGTGCGTTAAATTGGTTTTGTCCTACCAATTTGATTTCAATCCCGTTACTTATGCCAGCAACGGAATAGTGGGATTCCACATAGAAACAGGAGCTGTTAGCGCTACCCCGATGCATCATTCCAAAGGGATAATTCAAGGCAAAGCAAAAAACGGCAATTTGATTTTTGCAAAGGTCTGGAACAAAGAAAGAGTCCCTTTTGCCACCATTCAGGAAGCTGTTAACTCGCCCAAAACAACAAAGAAAGATACTATTTTTGTTTGCCTGGGCGAATTTAAAGAGAATATCGAAATTGATTCTACAAAAGACGGATTAACTATTAAATCGATGTTTGGCAGGGATTCGACGTTTATTATTGCAAAAGAAAGTAAAGCTACTATTAGTGTAGAGAATGCAAATGTTACAATTGATGGTTTTGAGATTGATTTTAGTAATAATCAATTTGTGACAGATGAAGGTTTTGTATTTTCTTCTCAAAAAAGAAATGACCCATTTGAGGAAAAAACATTTACTATTAAGAATTCAAAATTTAAAGGTTTTGGCGAGGCAATATTATCGAGCGGCGCTGCATATTATCCCAAAATTACCAACACTATTTTTGAAAATTGCGGTAAAAGTATTAATACATTTTCAAATGTTATTAGTCTCAATGTTGATAATAACACATTTATCTCAACTGATAAAAATTACAACAATGATATTGAAATTAATAATTCTTACGATTTAGTTTTTGCCGATAATAATTTTAGCAGCCCTGAAATGAAAATAGTTTTGGAAAGAGAAAGATATTATAGTAGCCACGAGTCATTTATTCAAAATAACATAAATAAAATAAAAGATAGTAAAGTTACTTTTGTTTTGAAGGGATACGGTCATTTAATCAAAGAGAATAAAAATATTTTCATTGAAGCAAACAGAGAGGATTACACAAATGGAAATTTAAAAACTACGATAACTCAGAACGAATTGACGGGGTTAAAAATTATTCCCTATAAGAATTTATCGGATACTACAATAATCCGAGGCAACACATTTAGCAAAAACGGCATATCTATTTTAGAGCCTCATCATTTTTATGAATCTGGGAAAAAATCAAAAAACATTTTTATCATTGATTTGAATCAAATTGAAAATGTTACAAATGATGGAATTTTTATTGACGAAGATTTGGTAGGTAAATTTCAAATATCCAATAATACGATTAGAAAAAATAATGGGAATGGGATTAGAATAAAAAATTATTTCACTAATTCTTCACCTGAAATCAAAATTCACAAAAATAAAATCACCGACAATTTGTTAACCGGAATTAGTATTGGTTCAAAAGCGGTAATTACTAATAATATTTTGTTAAATAATAAAAAAGGCGGAATCTTCATTAATGCTTTAACGGCAAATGTCCTCAATAATTATATCGCAAATTCTACAATTCAAAGTTCTAATGGAATAACCTTTTGGTCGGCAGTAAATTCTGTCATCGCTCAAAATGTAATTCAAAATTGTTCAGCGGGAATTTTATTGAATGAAGGAAGTGATTCAAAAATTATCAATAATTCTTTGCAAAAAAACAATGAAGCAATTGTGCTTGAAGATTGTGAAAATATTACTGTGGAAAACAACATCATCTCAAAAAGTCTCTCGCCTAATAGCGGCATTCACTTAAGCGGAAGCTCTCCCGACATTTCGGGGAACGATATTTTCAACAACAACGGCAGCGGAATTTTCTGCGCACACAATTCATTCCCCAAAATCAGGTTCAACAATATTAAAGGGAACGCTTCCTACGGCGTTACAAATAAGAACGCTTCGGGAAGCGTTGACGCTAAGGAAAATTACTGGGGCGCTAACTCCCCCGGCAACAATGCGGTTTACGGTACTGTCAGCATTGACAATTGGCTTGGTAACGCTGTTGGAGTTTCAGTTTTTCCATTGAAAGATACCGTCTTTACCCGACCGGGCAAAATGGATTCAACATTCCTGTCGATTCAAAATCTGGATAAAATAACTGACAATCTTCATATTTCGGTGAGCGATTCAAAAGGATGGGTAAATAAAATTGACAAAGACGTTTCCATTACCGACAGCACCGGAATTTTGTTGCCGGTTTTGTTTACATCGCCTCAAAATGCATCCGACAAGGAAATAACCGAAGTATTTTTTAAAACAAAATCAAATTCAACAGGTTCTGTTGACTCAGGCAAATTTTTCATCAGCGCTTACGTTTCTTCTCTGAAAAAGATTGCCGTGGCGCCTAATAAAATTTTCATGAACTTTAAGGATACCGTAAAATTCACCGCTTTTGGTTTCGACCAGCTGAACAGAATGACCGGAGCAGTTAAATGCAATTGGAGCGCAACAAAAGGTAAAATAGATACAAGCGGAATTTTTGTTGCCGATAGTTCGGAAGGGGAAGCTACAATTACCGCTACCGAGCCAAGCTCGGGTATTTCTTCTGCGGCAAAAATATTCATTACGGATAAATCCCCTGTTCTTACCAAAGTGAAAATAAAACCTGACACAGCTACAATATTTATTAAAGAGAAAACAGCCTTCACAGCTTACGGATTTAATCAGGCCGGCTACCCAATGGCGTTTCAACCGGTTTGGCACGCAACGGGAGGCTCAATTAATAATGTCGGTATTTTTACAGCTGATTCAGTTGCAGGAATTTATTCCGTGATAGTAAAAGATACCACCGGCAAAATTTCCGATACTGCTGTTGTAATTGTTCAAAACATAACGGGAGTTGAGACAAAAGCGATTCCTAAAAATTACTCGCTAAGCCAAAACTACCCCAACCCGTTTAATCCTACTACAACAATAGAGTACTCTCTTCCGTTTGCAAGCAGAGTAAGGGTTGACGTTTTTAACATCCTCGGACAAAAAGTTCAGACGCTTGTAAACAAAATAGAAAAAGCCGGACTAAAAAGAGTAGTTTGGAACGCAACTAATTTTGCCACGGGCGTTTATTTTGTTCGGATTTTCGCTAAACCGCAAAGCGGAAAGCTAAAGGCATTTACGGATGTGAAGAAAATGGTGCTTTTGAAATAAGTTAGTGGCGCGCTTTTCGGGCTATTTCGTCGTCAAAAATTTAAGGGTTTTGCTATGGCAAAGTAGAGCCGTAAACAAACTGCA
>JALWSN010000475.1 GCA_027080245.1 Ignavibacteriales bacterium
ATGGGATGCCGAGTGGTGGAACCCCTTTCACATCGAAAACGCAGGCACGGCTATTTTTCAATGGGCTATCGCCATCGCGATTTTCGTCGCCCTTAATAAATTCATTGTAAATAAAACTTTAAGCGAGTGAAAATGATTACAATACTTACGGCGCTGTTCGCCCTTGGAATTGTTTGGGGAGGCTTTGCTTTCCTTTTGCTCACCGCTATTAAGAAGGAAAAGGAAAAAAGTAAAAATGGCTTTACCTATTAGTCCTATTAGCGACTTAAAAAAATTCTTGAGTAAAGAAAAACTTCTGCAAGTTTATTTTTTGTTCGGAACGGACAATCACTTGATTGAGGAATCCGAGGAGTTAATAAGGCAAAAGGTAAAGCCTTTGTTGGCGTCGGAATTTGACGAGGTCGTAATTAAAGTCCAGGGCAAAACGGATTCCTCTGTAATTGTCGAAACGGCTCAGGCGTTTCCCTTTGGAAGCGGCAAAAAGCTTGTGGTTGTAAGGAATTTTGAAAATTTTAAAACCAAGGAAAGCAGAAAAGAATTGGTGAATTATTTAAATAACCCGGCGGATTTCACAATTCTTTTGATTACTAATTACGGCAAACTTCCGGCGCTTAAAATTGATTCGGAGGGTAAGTTAGCCGGTAAGATTGGTTTCTTCGAAGCTCAGGAAAAAAAATGGGAGCTCGATAAATGGGTTAAATTCAAAGCCAGGGAATTGGGACTTAAGCTTGGCGACGAGGAAGCTCAATATTTGATTGAAATTACGGGGCAGGACAAATATTTGCTGGAAGCGCAATTAAACAAGTTCAAAACAAGCCTTGGCGAAGAAGAGGAACTAACGCTGGAACAGATTGAAAAACTTGCTTCCGTTACGCGCGTAAATACTGTTTTCGATTTGCTGGACGCGCTGGGCAAAGGCAAAAAGTTGCAATCGCTCGAGATTTTTTACAATCTTGTAAATCACAACGAAGAGATTGGTAAAATTCACGGAATGCTTGCAAAATTTGTAATGATTTTAACCGCGCTGCTGAATTTCAAACGTCCTGGCGAAGCGGACTTTAGGGAGGTGGCTAAAACGTTACAGGTTTCGCCTTATTTTGTCAAGAAGTGCAACGGCGCTTATTTTTTGAAAAACGAAATGAGATTAATTAATGCCGGCAAAGCTTTGTTGAAAGCCGAAATTAAATTGAAATCGAGCGACATTGACGCAAAAACGCTTGGAACGGAACTTATTTCTTCCATTTTGAATTGAAATTGATTTTGCCCGTAGGTAAGTTTAGATTTATTTTAATAAAATAAAAGAATGAAACATTCTTGATTTTTTGAGGTAATTAAGTTTAACCCCGCTTTCGTGGACGGGGAAATCAAATAAACGTTTTAATTTTAACACAACTTTTTATTGAAGGACGACAAATGAAAAAATATTTTGTATTTCTGCTTTACTTCACTCTTTTCTTTGGCTGCAGCGCTCAAACTCGGGAAAAGTTAATTCGGGAAAACAGTAAAATCGACACTAACAAGGTAATCGAGCCCCTGCAAAAATATTTCAAAGAAGCGCGCGTTATTACTACGATTTTTACACGCTACCATTACAAAAAAATAAATTTGGGCGATTCACTTTCGGCGGTAATTTTCAAAAATTACATTCAATCGCTGGATTACAATAAACTTTATTTTCTGAAAAAAGACGTCGATTCGTTCTCAAAATTCAAAACGGTTTTGGACGACGATTTGAAGATTGGCGACGTGGAGCCGTTTTACAAAATTTTTAACGTCTTCAAAAAAAGAGTGGGCGAACGGGTTAAGTTTGCAATTAAAAGATTGAAGCAAGGCTTTAATTTTAACAAGGACGAGTACTTTTATCCCGACAGGAAAGATTCCGATTTTGCTGCCACGACCGCTCAGCTTAACGAGCTCTGGAGAAAACGGCTTAAAAACGACGCTTTGAACTTAAAGCTTAATGGCAAAAAATGGGACAAAATTGTCGAGACGCTCAAAAACCGTTACAACAGGTTTTACAAAACTATTTTGCAATATAAAGCCGAGGATGTTTTCCAGCTTGCAATGAACGCTTTTGCGCAAGCTATTGATCCCCATTCGGATTATTTTTCGCCCATTACTTCCGAGAATTTTAAAATAAACATGAGTCTTTCCTTCGAAGGCATTGGAGCGCAGCTTACTACTGAAAACGACTACACCAAAGTTGCCAGAATTATTCCAGGCGGACCGGCTTACAAAAGCGGACTCCTGCACGCTGACGACAAAATTGTTGGGGTTGGGCAGGGCAAGAACGGCAAGATCGTGGACATTATTGGCTGGCGACTGGACGATGTGGTTCAACTTATTCGCGGTAAAAAGGGAACAATAGTCCGTTTGGCAATCATTAAAGCAAATTCTTCCCCGTCGATGCCGCCGGATACTATTAGCATTACTAGGGGTAAAGTAAAGTTGGAAGAACAAGCCGCAAAGAAAAAAGTAGTTGAATTTACTTACCACAACAAAAATTACAAAGTCGGCGTAATCGACGTGCCGGCTTTTTACATCGATTTCGACGCTGCAAGACGCGGCGACAAAAATTACAAAAGCACTACGCGCGACGTTAAAAAATTGCTTAAAGAATTAGAACGGGAAAAAGTTGACGGAATAATAATAGATTTAAGAAACAACGGCGGCGGCTCGTTGCAGGAAGCTATTGATATGACGGGCTTGTTTATTAAAGATGGTCCTGTAGTTCAAGTGAAAAATTCAATCGGGCAAATTAATGTGGACAAAGACGACGACCCCGCAATTTACTACGACGGTCCTTTAGCCGTGCTGGTTAACAGGTTTAGCGCGTCGGCTTCGGAAATTTTTGCCGCGGCAATTCAGGATTACGGACGGGGTTTAATAATTGGCGAAGAGACTTACGGCAAAGGCACGGTTCAAAATTTAATTAACTTACAAAGATTCCTGCCGGACCAAGGGAAAATGGGACAGCTGAAATTGACCATTGCTAAGTTTTACAGAATTACAGGTAGCAGCACGCAAAGGCTTGGGGTAATTCCCGATGTTGAATTTCCCACGCAGGTAGACCCCAAGGAATACGGAGAAAGCTCCAAACCAAGCGCTTTGAAATGGGACAGAATTCGCCCCGCAAATTTCCGGAAGTACGCCGATATTCAAGCTTTGGTTCCCAAGTTGGTAAGACTTCACGAGAAAAGGATTAAACACGATCCCGAATTTCAATTGTTGTTGGACGAAATCAAACAATCGAAAAAGATTCACAAAAAGAAGAAATTTTCTTTGAACGAAAAGGTTCGTAAAAAGGAAAGGGAAAAAGCTGAAAAGTTAAACAAGAAGAAGAAAAAGCTGGACAAGAACATTAAAACGTTCGAGATTTTAACCGATTCGTCGAAAACAAAAAAAGAAAAACTTAACGA
>JALWSN010000476.1 GCA_027080245.1 Ignavibacteriales bacterium
GAACAGATTGGCGTCCATTCCTTCCATCCTCGCCCCGTTAGCCATTATTAAGCCGGGGTAAACTCCTTCCAGAGAACCTTTGGAGATTACAATGGAAACTTTTTCGATTTGTTCGCTCATTTTTTTTACTCCCTTAGTTATTAAATACATCCTTTAGGTTTTGGCAAACCGGCGATTTTAGCGGCTTTTTTAGCAGGTCCTTTTGGGAACAGCTCGTAAAGTTCTTTTGTGCTAACACCGCTTTCTTTTGTGAGTCTTCTGATAGAAGGCGCCGTTCCTTTTTCCTGGAACTCCTTACGCATGAAATTAAGAATCGACCAATGTTTTTCGGTCAATTCTTCGATGCCTTCCATCTTCGCCAATTCTTTGGCTACTTCTTCGTTCCAATCTTCCAAATTGGCTAAATTGCCGTCTGCGTCAACTTCAAGTTGTTTCCCTAAAATTTCGATTGTCGCCATTTTTTATTCTCCTTATTTAGTTTTTAATTGCTTCTTGTTTTAATTCTTTACCGTTGCGAGGATTAGCTACATTCTTCAGGAATTGAACGGCAAAAGCCAATCCTTTTTTTAATTCCGGACTATTGAGTTCTTTCAAGAGAGAAAAGAGGGTAACTTTTCCCGTGATTTCAATATCCAGATTCTTGTAAATTGAAATTGCGTTGTTGACCGTATGCAGCATGTCGGGTTGAGTAAGGTTTTTAACCGTATTCAAGATTGTAACGATATTGTCGGCTAAAGCCTTAACATCTTCCTTGCTGAATGAAGTTACGATATTGTCGATAACCGCGCTGAATTCTTTGAGGAAATCGAAATAGCCTTTCTTATCGAACTCTTCCAATCTTAGCATTAAGTCTCTAAAGGATTCGCGGGAAATCGGAGCGAAATCGGTAAGGAAATCTCGCAAGCTTTCGAGTTGTTCAATTGCGTTGGAAATTGTTGTAACGTTGCGCAACAGTTTTTTCCCGAGCGCAAGAATTTCCTGCGTACTGACGTATTCGCTAATTTGATCGAGTTCCATTACCGTTGTATCGTACAAGTCCTTGCCGATAATCATCAAGTCGTCTTTTAACTCTTCCTTTTCGAGTCTGCTTCGCTTTTGATGTTCGATTTCTTCAAGAATAAAATCCAGCTTGCGGTTAATGTCGTTTATTTGGGTTTGAATATCTTTTGTTTCCATATTAAAACCTCTTGCCTGCCATTGACATATTTGATTCAATTGGTAATTCTTTTCCTTTAAGTAATGAGTTCCAATACATCCAACGGAACATTACTTTTCCGTAGTGGTTCATTTTGGTTTCTTCCAATAAGGAAAACGGACCGACGCCCGGCAGCGGGAATTTGCCCGGCAGCGGCTCGGTGTCGTAGTTGAAATCAATTAAAATGCCTTTGCCGAATCCCGACTCGATGAAGCAATTTGCGTGTCCGTCGAATTTAGCTTTGGGTTGTCTTCCTTCGATTACGTCAAGGAAGTTTTCGAACAGGATATCGGATTCGAAATGCGCCACGGAACCGGCTTTAGAGCTGGGCAAATCGGTAGCGTCTCCAATTACAAAAATATTGTCGTAGCCTTTTGCCATTAGCGTGTGTTTGTCCGTTGGAATAAAGTTCAACTCGTCGCCCATTCCGCTGCGCGCAATTGCCTCATCGCCCATATTGGTGGGAATGGTAACGAGGACGTCGAACGGAATTTCCCGCTCGTCCCAGGAAACGATTTTTTTGTTTTCGTTGTCAACTCTTCCGATGTTAAAGTCGGTTGTAAGCCTGATATTTTTCTTGTCGAGGAAGTCGCCTAAAACCGAAGCGGCTTTAGGTTTGGTGAACGCGCCCGGCAGAGGCGTTACAAAGTGAATGTCCACTTTGTCTCTGATTCCTCTTTCGGTGAAGTACCAGTCGGCTAAAAATACAAATTCCAGCGGCGCTACGGGGCATTTAATTGGCATCTCCGTAATGTTGAGCACAAGCTTGCCGCCTTCCCAGTGTTTGAAGAAATCTGCCAGAGCGCACGCTCCTTCGATGGTGTAGAAATCAAAAATATTTTTGTGCCACAATTCGCCCTTCATTCCTTCGGTTTCTTCGGGGTGAATTTTTGTTCCTGTAGCAA
This sequence comes from Ignavibacteriales bacterium, assembly GCA_027080245.1. Lineage (GTDB taxonomy): Bacteria > Bacteroidota > Ignavibacteria > Ignavibacteriales > Melioribacteraceae > WFQV01. The sequence continues at coordinate 2,101 of JALWSN010000476.1, forward strand.
TTATTAAGTAATCGTAGGAAAGAACACGATTGTTCTTCAAAAGAACTTTGTTTTCTTCCGGAACGATTTTGTCTATTTCCGAAATAATTGCTTCCACGCCTGCGGGGAAGAAATCCCTTTTGGGTTTGATTACGTCCTTCCGCGTGTAAATTCCAAACGGAATGAACAAAAACCCAGGCTGGTAGTAGTGGGTTTCGAATTGGTCGACAATAGTAATTTGCCATTCATCTCTGTCCAGAACGGCGTAAAGTTTGTTTAACATCATCGTGCCGGCTGCTCCGGCGCCTAAAATAACTAATTTCTTCATAGTTAACTCTTCCTCTGTTTATTTTTGATTATTTAAGCAATTCTTTCAATTTGTCTTTTATTGAAGCGCAGTTGCCGTAAGCTTTGTAAACTTCGCATTCAAGGCAATTCCTGTCGCTGCAAAAATTGTTTTTGTGGTTAATCATCCAACAAGGTTTGTTGTGACTATTGTAAGCTTCGCAAGCGGCTCTGTCTTCTTCCGAGCAATGAACGATAGCCCAACATGGAATTAAAGCCAGAATTCTACGCATCCCCTCGATGTTAATCTTGTCTTCGTTAATTGTTTGCCTGATGCAGTGAATTCGTTCAAGGTCCCTGTCTGTGTAAAGCCTTTGATTGCTTTCTTTTTTGTAGGGAATGATTAATCCTTCTCTTTCGTACATTCTTAGTGTAGGAATTGAAATTCCAGCTAATTTTGCCGCTACGCTAATCGGGTATTTGGGCTCGTCCATTATATTACTCGCTATTATTAAAGTTGATACTATTTAATATCAACTTTCTTGCCAGAGTTCAATATGCGTTTTTTGGCTAAAATCGCAATTTCGTTTTTCCATTTTCTAAAAATTGAGAACAATCGGGCTTTTCCATTCCAATGAATGAAAAAATAATGTAGGAATGAGCGTCTGAGGAGAAGAGTAAAGGCAAAAGCGTTTTTATTTGAGCAACATTTTTTCCCCTTTCTTTTCAACCTAAACCCTAAACTTCTAAACCCCTAAACCAACTTTCAATTCTACATTTTGCCAAAAATTCTTGAAAATTCATCGCGAGTCGGCTACCGGTTCGTTTGTTTGCTTTTTTAAAATCATTTCAAACCCGTTTTTTAAATTGACAATCTGCCTTACTTGTATTATTTTGTATTACAAAATAAATCAGGGTGTTACAATGAGTACCACTATTACAGTAAGATTGCCCGACAAATTAGCCGAAGAACTTGCCAATATTTCCAAGCTTACGGAGCGCCCTAAATCTTATTTTGTTCAAAAGGCGCTGGAAAATTACTTGAATGAACAAGCGCAATTGCAAATTGCGCTCGACAGATTGAGAGATATTAACGACCCCGTTATTACAATCAAAGACGTGAAAAAAGAAATTGGGCTATAAGATCGCTTTCAAAAAATCCGTTACGCGGGATTTAAAAAATATTGAGCGAGCGGATGCAATTAAAATTCTCGACAAAATTGAAAATGAGCTTGCGCTGAAAGCCGACGAACTTCCGCAGCTAAGAGGGCAATTTGCCGGATTGAAAAAATACCGAATCGGCGATTACCGCGTTATTTTTACAATCATTAAGGATACTGTTTTAATATTACGAATCCGGCACAGGAAAGACGTTTACAAAAAGTGAAGCTTTGAAACTACATTTTCAACCTAAACTTCTAAACCCCTAAACCCCTAAACTTCTCCAACATTTTACTTTCCTCAAGCTTTTTCAAACAATGTCCTTTGTTTTTATTAATTTTGTTGAACTTAATTTTATTTAATAAAAATCATTAGGGACAAAAATGTACGTAGCGGCGGCAATAGTTTTAATTTTAATATTAATGTTTGGAATGAGGCTTTCAATTTCAAGAAAGGCTAAAAAGAACGAAGGCAAAACGCTTGAAATAAATTCATTCAACGGCAAGGTTGCCGAATATCTTAAAAAAGAAAAATCCCTGTTTTACTTTTACGCGCCAAACTGCAGCGCGTGCAAAAGGCAGCAGCCGATAATCGACAAACTACAAAACGAATTTAGCGATATTATTAAAATCGACGTTTCAAAAGACCTTCCCACAGCTCGCAAATTTGGAGTAATGGCAACCCCCACAATTGTTTTGATGAACCGAAACAAAATCAAAGAAATTTTAATTGGCTTGCGTTCGGAAGCTTTGCTTCGTTCAAAATTAAACGCCGGGTAAAATGAAAATCGCTAAAGTATTTTTACTAACCATAGTATTTTTAGCACCGGCGCTAAGTCTTAAAGCGCAAACAAAAGAAATTCGCAAAACTTACTACAAAAACGGGAAATTAAAATCCGTTGGCGAATACGTTAACGGAATTAAAAACGGCTATTACAAGGAATTTTACCCGGACGGGAAAATCTGGAAGGTGTGGAAGTTCAAAAACGGCAAAGAGGACAGCGTTTCCACATGGTATTTCCCGAATGGAAAAGTAAGCATGCGCTGGCTTTACAAAAACGGCAAGCTGGAAGGAATTTCCAAATGGTACTACCGTACGGGCGAACTCTGGGCGGAAGCCGAGTACCACAACGATTTGCAGGACGGCTTTACCACCACTTACTACAAAAGCGGAAAAATCGAAGGAATTTTCGCTTACAAAAAAGGTAAATTAGACGGCGTTACAAAAATTTTCTACGAAAACGGCAAACTGGAAGTTGAACGGAATTACAAAAACGACATGTTAGAAGGCGTTAGCAAAGTTTACTACGATTTTGGCGGAATTTCCCTGGAAGCGCATTACAAACACAACAAACTGGACGGCATTTCCTACCTTTACTACCCCGACGGCTCGATTAAAGTTGTGGACACTTACATTAACGGGCAAATCGTCAAACGCGTTCGTTACGACAAAGAAGGAAATTTTCAGAAAGTGGAAGAGAGTTTTAAAAACTATTACGACGAAGGAACTATTTCCGCACAGTTGCATTTCCACAACGGCGAGCGAAACGGAATTAACGTTGAATATTACAAAAGCGGTTACGTCAAATCCGTTTTGCGTTACTACAACGGTAAAATAGACAGTGTGGCTACTTACTATTACGACGGCGGAATTTTAAAAAGAACGACTACTTTTTTAATGGGCGTTAAAAACGGGCGGGAAATTGTTTTCAATAAATCCGGCGTTAAAATTAGCGAACGAAATTATTTGAACGGAAACCTCGAAGGTTACAGACGGGATTATTACCCAAACGGAAATCTAAAAGCCATTGCTTTCTACCGCAACGGCAAAATAGACGGCAGGGCTTTAACTTATTACCCCGACGGGAAGATTCAAACCGAGGAGACTTTTGTAAACGGAATTAAGGAGGGGCTTGCCAAATGGTATTCTTCTAACGGCAACCTGCTTGAAATTCAGCATTACAAGGCAAATTTGCCCGACGGGCGCTTTAGCGATTACGACGAAAACGGTAAATTAAAAACAACCCGGCTCTACAAAAAAGGCGAGCTTGTAAACGAGCAGAAGGACGAATAATAGATTTGCCTGCTGGTTTTTATCCCCCTTTTCGGTTTCTCGTAAACACTTTTAGTCAAGAACTTTTTTGAACTTAACGGTAAAAGTCGTTCCAACTCCTTTTTTGCTTTTAACGGAAATCTCTCCGTTGTTTATTTCCACGTATTGTTTAACCAAAGAGAGCCCCAGCCCGGTTCCTTCGAACTTCCGTGTGTAACCGGCTTCCTCTTGGCTAAACGGGTCGAATAGTCGCGGCAAAAATTCTTCCGCAATGCCAATTCCCGTGTCCACAATATCTACTACTATTTGATTATGCCCGTCGTCGTAAATCCTAACGGTTACGGTGCCTTTGTTAGTGTATTTAATTGCGTTTCCAATTAAATTAATAAATATTTGAGAAAGCGAAAACTTGTCCCCGCGAACAGTTGGGTCTTTGGATTCGCAAATGTATTCCAATTTTAAATTTTTTCTTTTAGCTATCGCCATTAGTTCTTCGGTAATGTCTTTTAAAATTTGAATATTCAGATCAACTTCTTCGTAATTAGGCTCGTAAGCTCCCACCTGAACTTCCGCAGTGTGAATTAACAACTCGATTGTGTTTATTAATCTGTTCGAGCCGCGTTTGATGCTGTCGAAAATAATCCTTTGGTCTTCGCTTATTTTGTCGTAAAAATCTTCTTCCAGTAGTTGCGTAAAACTCATTATTGCGTTTAGCGGGGTTCGTATTTCGTGGGACATTTGCGCAAGGAACTCGGACTTCAATCTGTCCGATTTCTCCGCGGCTTCCTTTGCCTCGATTAAAGCCTTTTCGTACTTCACTGTGTCCGTTACGTCCCGTACTATTGTAAGCAGCGTGGAAGCGTCCACTTTTAAAATTCGTAATTCGAAATATCTTGATTCGCCTCTTAACTCTTCTTTGATTTTTAACGATTGGTAATTTTTCGTGAAGAAAGCCGAGCGAATGGCTTCCCTTATTTGTTCTTTCCATTTATTATTAAAAGCGGACTCGAGTTTGGAGCCAATGTTAATTTTCTTTTTCAGAGCTTCGTCAAGATTTTCCGAATTAACAATGTTAAGGACAATTCCAGTCGGGGAAATTTCAATAATCGGGTCAGGCATCGATCTCAAAATAGAACGGAATCTGTTTTGACTTTTACTTAGTTCCTCGAAAGCTATTTTAGTTTGGGTGATGTCCTCTATTACTCCCTCGTAATAAAGCGTTCTGCCATTTGCATCCTTAAACGCCTTGGCGCTTTCGCGGATAAAAATTTCCTTGCCGTCTTTCCTGCGCAGCTTTGTTTCGTAACCTTTTACAACCCCTTCCTTCTCTATTTTTTCAATGAAATCTTTCCTGTTGAAAACTATTGGTATGCTTTCGGATTCAAGATTGATGTTAATCAGCTCTTCTTTGCTTTTAAAACCCAGCATGTTCACCAGGGCCTGATTTACAAGGATGATCTTGCCATCGGGTGTAGTTCGGTAAATGCCCACGGTGTTGTTTTCGAACAAGCTTTTGTAACGTTCCTCGCTTTCCTTAAGCGCTTGCTGCGCTTTGTAATTTTCCGTGATGTCCTTTAAGGTCCCCACAAAGTAAGTTATTCCCTCGAGTTGGAAAGTTCCGACGTGTAAGTTCGTAATAATTCTACCGCCGTTTTTATGAAGCAAGCGGAATACATATTCGCTTGGAACGCTCTCACCCCGCTCCCTACGCCGATGTCTTTCGATTAGTATTGCTCTGTCTTCGGGCGCCACTATTTCCGTGTAGTTCCTTCCCAAAACCTCTTTTGCTTCGTAGCCGGTCATCATCAGGAATGCGCTGTTAACATAAACAATCCTCTCGCCCCTTAGCATAAAGAGTCCGTCTTGAATGTTTTCAATTATCGTTTGGTATTTGATTTCCGAGGCTAACAAATCGGATTTTGTTTTTTCCTGCTCGGTGACGTCGTGAACGCCAACGTGGATGTAGTTGTTTTGATTTGTGTGAATGATGCTCAGGAACACTTCCACGGAACGTTCCTCTCCGTTGGAAAGTTTGTGTTTGCTACGGTAATTCGTGGGCATTGGCTTGGCTTTAATTAGCGCATAAATTTCGTCGAAAGATTTGTCGATATCGGAAAAGCTTTTGCCTTTTAATTCTTCCAACGTGTACCCGTAATATTCCACTGCGGAAAAATTTGCGTCGATTACTTTTTGTGTGGTAAAATCGATAAGAAGCAAAATTGCTTTGTTTTCCTTGAATATTTGCCGGTACTGCTCTTCGGATTCTTTAAGCTTTGCGGTGGCGTTTTCTATTTCCTCTTGCAGAAATGCTTCTCGCTGCGTTTTTACCATGTAAAAGGAGAAGGACAGAATAATCAATAGAATAAAAGCCGCCAATAAAGCCACAAACCACCAAGAGCGGTAAAAAGGTTCTTCGATTACAATGTTGCCAATCCGCGTTGTTTTGCTCTGTATTCCGAAAAAGTTAATAGCTTTTACTTCGAAGCTGTATTTGCCGGCGGGTAAGTTCAGGTAACGAATATGGGGATCGCCGGAATTATTAAGGATAATCCAATCTTCGTCTTCGCCTATTAAACGCGCCTCGTAATATAAAGTAAAGGGGTATAACTGCGAATAGGATTTAAAGTGAAAAATCAATGAATTGTCGAAATAATTTAGCTTTAGTCCGCGGGTAAAATTGTGGCTTTTGAATTGGTTCGTTTCAACATAAGTAATAAAAACTTTAGGGGGATTTGTTTTGTGGAATTTGTCGAAACGGTAATCGAAAATCGAAACGCCCGCGTCCGTGCCGATCCAAACGTTGCCTTGCGGGTCGACCAAACCGGCGTCGCGGTTGATTTCCGCTCCGGCTAATCCCATTTTGGTTGAATAATGAATCAACGAGTTGCCGCTCCAACGGTAAACGCCTCTGTTGGTTCCAATCCATAAATCGCCGTTCCGCGCCTTAAGAATTAAATAAACGGAAGCGGCAATCCTCTGTCCGCTTAAAGTGGCGGCTTGCAGGGAATCCCCCTTGATGATTGCAAGACCGTAATAAGTTCCCACAAACTCGCCCCAGCGGGGGTCCTTGTAATAAGCGAAAACGTCGTTTAAGCGCGGTTTCGATTTTGAACTATAGCGCCGCCATTCTCTTAAGTTGCTCGATATTAAAACCCCTCCGTTATGAGTAACAATTACTACTTCGCCCCGATGGTTAATAAACGCCTTTCTAAAGAAAACGTTCGGCTGCTTTTTGGAAATTATTTTTTTTAATTTTCCGCTTGTTAAGTTGTAATCAAAAAGGCTTTTGGAAGTTAAAAGGAATATTTTGTTACCTCTGCCCGTTACCGAATAAGCAAAATTTTCTTTTATTTTATCGAACCACTTGACGCCGGTTTTCTCGCTCCATGTTCCGAAACCTTTATTCGTTGCTGCAAACCATAAACGACCGAATTTGTCCGCGTAAGTGTCTATTACAATATTGTTTTCCAATTCCTTTACTAAGTAAGTTTTAAACTTGTTAGTTTTGTAATTGCAAACAACGAACTTATTTTTTGTGGTGATTAAAACCTTATTCGAATCCAATTGTGAGATGGAAGAAACATTAATGCAATTAGCGGGCAAGTTGCCAAAGCTTCGGAAAGCTAACGAATTTATTTTTGCCACGCCGTAGTAATACGCAATCCAGATGTTTTTTTCTCTGTCGATTAAAATTCTGTAAGCGCCGTTAATTGGTTTGGTAAATTTTTGAGTAAGATTAATTAATTCGTGTTTCCGGGAATCGTAAGCGAAGAGGGACTTGCTGTCGCCAAATAAAATCAATCCGAAATATTCTTTCGACAAATCGAAAAATCTGTGATTTTCCCCGCTGATATTGAAGCTATCCTCAACGAGCCTGATTTTATTGGCTTTTATTTTGTACAACGCTTTTTGAGTCAATAACCACAACGGTTTGCCGGTTTTCTCGTCGAGCGTTATTTTTAATACGTTGAATCCCCTGTATTCTTTAAGTTTTTTTAACTTGAAATTTTTGAAAATTTGAATTCCCTTGTCGGTGCAAAGGTAGAGTTCGTTGTTGCGCTTTACAATTGAATTAATCCTGTTGTCAATTAAACCGTTTTTAACGTTTAATTTAACCCAATGTTTTCCTTTTAGGTAAAGCAGCCCTTCGCCATGGATTGCGACAACGGGAACGTCGACGTTGCCGTCTTGAAGAATTTCAAATCCGGAAATCCAGGAAGGGCGAGGCCAACCGCCCGTTAACTTGCTTGCTAATCGCCAATTGTTATTCTTAAAATAAGAGACGTGCGGGTTGGACAAATTTCCCAACGCCCAAACCGTTCCTTTTCGGTCTATTGCAATTCGTGCAATCGAATTATTTGCCAGTCCGTTTTCAGCGTCGTAAACGCGCCATTCAATTCCGTCGAACAAACCGATTCCGTTGCGGCTCGAAATCCAAATTCTGCCGAGGGAATCCTGCTTGATGTCGTTAATTTCCGTTCCGGGCAGCCCGTCTTCCGGAGTGAAATTTTTACTACGGTAAACTTGCCCGAAAATTGTTTGCAACGTTAACGCCGCCGCAAACAATATGCCTTGCGCGATATGTTTGTAATTTGTTTTCACTTAAGTTGAAATTTGATGTTTAAATTTAATCATATTTAAAAAAAACAACACTTTAATTCAAAAATATTTTTGACAATTACGACTTAAAATCGCTTTCGATTTGATGACCTGGATTTGAAAAGCCTTGTAAGATTAAGCTAAAAACTTTAATCTTTAATAGCTCCCCGGAAGAATTGAAATAATCCGCCCCTCCACGATAATTAAAGCCGCTACTTTGCCTTTTGTATTTCCCGAAACTTAAATTTTTCTAAAAACGAGGTTTCGTTTTTTTGAAATAATTTAAAAAATAAATAGGTTTACAGCTTAATCGCAAATAATTTAGGCATTGTTCAAAAAAGAGAGAGTGAGAAAAATGAAAAAAGCCATCCTATTATTTGAAGACGAATTTGTAAAAAATCTTTTTCCGCTTACCTTAACCCGCCCCGTTTACGATTTGCGTTGCGGCATTTTAACAATTAAAGAAAAAATCGAACTGGAATTTCCGGAAGCGGAATTAATCCTTCATTCAAGGGACTACCTAACCGAAACGTTAAAACTAAAATACCCGCGGGTTTTTGTTAACAAATTGCCCGACGATGTAGAAGAATTCCTTTTAATAAACGGCGCAGTTTTGCCGGATGGCAATTTGAAAAACTTATTCGAACTTGCAAATCCGGAGGAAGCGGCTTTCGTGAACAACGGTAGGCTTGTAGCGGCTAAAATCAAAGCCAACGGAGCCCTTGAAATTGGAAGCCTAATAAAATCAATGGTAACGGCAGGCGCATTCAAGGATATTCCTCAAAAAAAGCTTGACGTAAAATTAGCTCTCTACCCGTGGGATTTAGTCAATAATAACGGGGCACAAATAAGGTCGGACTTCGAAAAGCTTGTAAATAAAGGGGAAAATAACATCCTCGGAAAAATTTACGACGGAGTTCATTTGGTAAACGAAAGTGAAATATTCATTGACGAAGGCGCTAAAATCAAACCCGGTGCGGTAATCGACGCAGAAGAGGGTCCTGTGTTTATTGGCAAAAACGCAACGATATTCCCCAACGCCGTAATTGAAGGACCTTGTTACATTGGCGAGGGAAGCAAAATTAAAACAGGCGCTAAAATTTACGAGAACACAAGCATTGGACCCGTTTGCAAAGTAGGCGGAGAAGTTGAAGAATCGATTATTCATTCTTATTCCAACAAACAGCACGACGGATTTTTAGGGCATGCCTATTTGGGCCAGTGGGTGAACCTTGGCGCCGACACCAACAACAGCGACCTAAAAAACAATTACGGCAACGTTCGCGTTTACATTAACGACGAGCCAATCGACAGCGGCTCGATGTTTGTTGGCTTAACCATGGGCGACCATTCCAAAAGCTCTATTAATACTATGTTTAACACCGGCACGGTTGTCGGCGTTTGTGCTAATGTTTTCGGCGCGGGCTTCCCGGAAAAATATGTGCCTTCTTTTACGTGGGGCTTTGGTCCGGGGATGAAAACTTACCGCCTCGAGAAAAGTTTTGAAGTTGCCGAAAGAGTAATGGCGCGTAGAAATGTGCCGTTTACGGAGGCGGACAAAAACTTGTTCCGGAAAATTTTCGAATTAACAAAACACGAGAGAGAGAAAAGAAAACTAACAGAATGAAAATCCAGGAGGAGAGATGAGAGTAATCATTCAACCAAATTACCAGCTTGTTTCCAAATGGGCGGCTAATTACGTAGCCCGCAGAATATTGGAATTCAAACCAACGGCTAAGAAACCCTTTGTTCTAGGGCTTCCCACGGGTTCGTCGCCAATAGGAATGTACAAGGAATTAATTAAACTTAACAAGAAAGGCGTTGTTTCCTTCCGTAACGTCGTAACTTTTAACATGGACGAATACGTTGGTTTACCCGAGGATCACCCCGAAAGTTACCATTCGTTCATGTGGAACAATTTCTTTAAGCACATCGACATTCAAAAAAAGAACGTTAACATTTTGAACGGCAACGCAAAGGATTTGGACAAGGAATGCGCGCGCTACGAAAAGAAAATCAAATCCTACGGAGGAATTCGTTTGTTTGTAGGAGGAATTGGACCGGACGGACACATTGCTTTCAACGAACCGGGCTCGTCGCTTAGTTCGCGCACGCGCGTAAAAACTTTAACTCAGGATACTATTATTGCCAATTCCCGATTTTTCGAAAACGACGTTAACAAAGTTCCCAAAACAGCTTTAACCGTTGGCGTTGGCACTGTTCTGGATTCGGATGAGGTAATGATTATTATTAGCGGGCACAACAAGGCTCGCGCGCTGGCTAAGGTTGTGGAAGAAGGCGTTAATCATATGTGGACGGTAAGCGCATTGCAGCTTCATCCAAAAGGCATTATTGTTTGCGACGACGATTCGACAATTGAATTAAAAGTAGGCACTGTTAATTATTTCAAAGATATTGAAAAGGACAACCTACCGCCCGAAAGTCTGTTGAAAGCGTGATCGCCGAAACGCCTTGATTTCATTGACTTAAACGGTGGGTAGAAGCTTAAACACAAATAGGGATTGCATTATTTGCAATCCCTATTTTTTCTGAAATTTTTCCAATGGGATGTAACCGCCTTTTGTTGAATTTTCACTCCTGTCCGAAATGCATTGCTATTTAATTTATTTTGAACAGATGTGACTCATTTCTTTTTCCCCACCAAGACAGTTACAAGCTATTAGCGTTCAGGAAATAATTTTTCTTTGCACTAATCCTTTACACGCTCTGTAAAACTTCTTCTGACTTTGCGTAGCGCCGCTTTCGATTCCCTCGCAAAGAACACAAAGAGCACAAAGTCTGATTTAAATGGTAAATGTCAGAAAAATTACAAACGATTGATTGACTAAGAAACTGAATGACAAAAATAGAAAGGAGATTTCAGGACTGAAATACTTTTGAGTTATGAATGAGTTAGAAGAAAAGACATTTACTGCAACTTGTTACTTACGACTTATTCCTTAAGACTTCCAAACCACCTCAACCCAAACCCTTTCCCC
>JALWSN010000477.1 GCA_027080245.1 Ignavibacteriales bacterium
AATGAACTTAAATGGCAATTTTATTTTGTAATCGTTGTAAATACCTTTCTGCAAAAGCTTTAGCCGTACAACGAATGTTTTTTCCTTAGATTTTATTGAAGAGTAAATGATCTTAAAAACCGGTATTCCTTTTTTATTAATCCATTGATTGAAAAAATAATCAAGATTTTTACCAGCTATTTTTTCGGTCAATTTTTCAAATTTTTTTGTCGTTGTGTTTTTGTATTTGAACTTTTTAAAATAAGCTTTTAATGTTCGGAAAAATGCCGAATCCCCAATTTCATTTCTAAGCATGTGTAGAACCCACGCACCTTTGAAATAAGTTAAATTGCTTAACGCGTATTTGCCTGGAAATTCCAAACTACTTTGCCGAAAGTCTTCTTTCTTGTCAAATAAAAAAGCCTGTAGGGCTCGCTTTCCAAACTCCTTTTCGTCGAACAAACCAACGCTGTAAACAGCAAATCCTTCATTAAGCCAAATCTCGTTCCAATTGCTTAAAGTAACCGCGTTCCCCCACCATTGATGAGCAAGTTCGTGTAAAAATAAATCCCGGAACAAATTCTCTCCGCTGAAAAATTTTTGCCCGATTCCCGAAGCAGTTTGGTTTTCTATTCCGCCCAAAGGCCAAGTAATTTCCACCGCGCCATATTTTTCTTCAATAAAGGGATACTCTCCAAACATTTTAGAGAATAATTTCAACCCTTCTTTTTGAATTTTCAAATCTTCGAAAGCGAACTGTGAATCTTTAGGAAAGACAAAATTTTCTATTAACAATTTTTTATTATTAATTAAAACTGAATCCATTATTTCAGAATATTTCCCCGAATAAATTGTTACAAGGTAAGTGGCAATTGGATGTTTGCTTTCCCAGGTAAAAATGCTGCCGCCTTCTGTTTTTTTGTATGCGACTAATTTTCCATTTGAAACTGAAGTGTACCCTAAAGGCGTTTCTATTGTTACGTTTGTTAAAGCCTTGTCCTCCGGGAAATCGTTGCAAGGGAACCAACTCGATGCGTAAACAGGTTCGTTAATTGTGTAAAGATATTTTCTGCCGTTAAACTTCGAAAACACAAACGAACCTAATCCTAAATTCCTCGGCTTACCGTGGTAAAACACTTCTAATTTTAACTCGCTTCCATCAACCCCTGTTATTATTAGATGATCGTTAATCCATTTGTATTTTGTCCTGTTATTATTAAGCCTTATGGAATCAATAATTACTCCTTTTCTAAAATTTAAAACTAATCTTGAATTTTTATCGCCTTTATTGATAATCATCAACGTCGTCTTTGCGACTATTGTTTCGCTGTCGAAATTAATTTTCATTCTAATAATGTATTTTTCAACGTCCAATAATTTTTGTTCTGGTAAAATGTAATCCTTCTGAAACTCGGGAGTAAAAGCCTCGTAGTCAAAATTACGAACATACTTAAATAACCGGTAATATTTGCTTATGTAGTTCCGGAAATAAATCGCTACGGCAATTAAAAAAAATAAAACCGCGAATAACCCAATTATTATTTTCTTTTTTAAAATATTCTTTTGAATTTTACATAGAAATTCTGATTACAAACTTCCAAAGGACTAATGTCTTGCTTTTTCGAACGAGTTTATTACCAAAAATTTTTTTTGCCGGATTATTCATTACATCTACAAACTTTATTAAGCATCTACTAAAAGGAAAAAATAAGGCTGCGCGATTTATTTTTTTAACCACAACAAGGTAAATCTGCGCAGCCTTCGGAGTACGGAAAATATTGACCGAAATAGATTCCGTCCGCTAAAACAGCTTAATTCCTAAGCTAAAATAAACTCAATCCATCATTCTTCTTAAAAACTCGGAAGAATCCTCCTCTTCCTCCCAGATAGAAGAACGATTGTGAACGACTGGAATTTCACCGCTAGAAAATCCTTCGCTAACTATTCCATGCCGAATAATAGTAGGTATCTCTCTATCGTCGTTTTCCTCGCCAAAATTCTTTCGACGGGTAAAATCATATCCGCCAGAATCTTCTCCTACTGCCTTCCGATGAGGAAACGTCGGTATCTCAGCGTTCTTAGGCTCTTTATTTTCAGGCTCTTTAACTTCTCCGGGCGAATTAAAGCCCGTGGCAATTACTGTGTAAGAAACATACTCGTTCATATCTTCCTTTTGCACCCAGCCGAAAATAATGTTCGCTTCCTCGCCCGCTTCGTTTGCAATTACCTCGTTGCCTTCGTAAACTTCCTGCATTGTTAAATTAGAAGAGCTTGTAATGTTTATTAGAATCTTTTTAGCGCCTTTAATGCTAATGCCTTCAAGCAGGGGCGAGCTAATGGCTTTGCGAGCCGCTTCTACAGCTCTGTTTTCTCCGCTTGCAACGCCGCTTCCCATTAGAGCGTCCCCGCTTTCACTCATTACTGCACGAACATCGGCGAAATCTACGTTTATTCTTCCCGTAACCGTAATGATATCGGAAATACCGCGCGTAGACTCGTAGAGGACTTCGTTTGTTTTGTTAAATGCTTCGTCTACCGTTACGGACTTGTCCAAAATATTAATTAATCTTTCGTTTGGAATAACAATTAAACTATCTACAAACTGTTTTAATTCTTTGATGCCTTGCTCGGCGTTAATCATTTTTTGTTTGCCTTCCCATTTAAAAGGCTTGGTTACAATACCAACAACAAGCGCGCCAAGACTTTTGGCAATGGACGCCACAATAGGCGCGCCGCCCGTGCCAGTGCCGCCCCCCATGCCGGCGGTAATAAACACCATGTCGCTGCCAGCTAATATTTTTTCAATTTCTTCACGATTTTCTTCTACGGCTTGCCTTCCTTTTTGTGGGTCGGCTCCGGCGCCAAGCCCTTTGGTAATATTGTTTCCAACGTGAACTTTATATTGTGCGTTGCTAATCTTTAGCACTTGAGCGTCGGTGTTGATTGCAACGTATTCAATTCCGGTTAATCCTCTCCGAATCATGTCCTCCACGGCGTTGCAGCCTCCCCCGCCAACGCCTACTACTTTTAGCTTCGCCTCCATTTTTTCATATTCCCTGTCAATTGTTACGTATTGTGCCATAATGACCTCCTTGTTGTGGTTTTAAAGATCCGCAAAAAATTCTTTAACTTTTTTTAATAATTTATTGAAACTTGTTTTCCGCATTCCTCCAATGTCGCTGAATGTTTGCTTGGAAGTTAAGCCCGGAATTTTTTTCACCAATCCAACCGCGGTGGCAAACTCCGGCGAAATCATTTCGTTAGAAAGCGCGCCGCCTACTTCCAATGGAACGCCTAACTTGGCTGGCAATCCGAACACTTCCTCCGCCAAATCGGTTGTTCCCCTAAGCAATGAACCCCCGCCTGTTAAAACGATGCCTGCTTTTAATTTTTGCTTGAACCCGGCTTGCCATACTACTGTGCCAATTAT
>JALWSN010000478.1 GCA_027080245.1 Ignavibacteriales bacterium
ACAATTTCGTCGATTCTGTTCAGGAACTCCGGCCGGATTGTTTGCCTTAGCAACTCGCTTAACTTAGCCCTGAGGTCGCCCATTATTTCTGCGTAATTTTCTTCGTTGAATTCCGAAAGCTTTTCCCGAATCAAATGCGAGCCGATGTTGGAAGTCATTATTATTATTGTGTTTTTGAAGTTAACCGTTCTCCCTTGGTTGTCGGTAAGCCTGCCGTCGTCCAGCACTTGCAGTAGAACGTTAAAAACTTCCGGGTGCGCTTTTTCTATTTCGTCCAGCAGCACAACCGAATATGGTCTGCGCCGAACGGCCTCGGTAAGCTGTCCGCCTTCCTCGTAGCCTACGTATCCCGGAGGCGCGCCAATCAATCTCGAGACGGAAAACTTCTCCATGTACTCGGACATGTCGATTCTAATCATCGCCTTTTCGTCGTTGAAAAGGAAATCCGCCAGCGCGCGCGCAAGCTCCGTTTTTCCCACGCCTGTTGTTCCAATGAAAATGAACGAGCCAATCGGACGGTTTGCGTCCTGAAGTCCCGCCCGCGAACGCCTGATTGCGTTAGCCACGGCGGAGACCGCCTCGTCCTGCCCAACGACGCGCTTGTGCAGCTCCTCTTCCAATCTTACAAGCTTGTTCCGCTCGCTTTCCAGCATTCTGTTAACTGGAATTCCCGTCCACTTAGCCACAACCTCGGCAACGTCTTCGGCGTCCACTTCTTCCTTCAGCAATTTGTGCGAACTCTGAATTTTCGCCAGCTCCTTGCTCTTTTCCTCAAGCCGCTTTTCCAGCTCGGCAATTTTGCCGTAACGGATTTCCGCCACCCGTGCAAGGTCGCCTTCGCGTTCGTATTTGTCCGCCTCGGTTCTAAGCCGTTCAATTTCGCTTTTCATTCTTCGTATTTCTTGAATCTGCTCGCGCTCCACTTGCCATTGGCTTTTAAGCGCGTTCCTCTTTTCCGTTAAATTTGCGAGCTCCTGTTGAATCTCTTCCAGGCGCTTAGCCGAGTCGGCGTCCTTTTCCCTTTTCAGCGCTTCCTTTTCAATTTCCAATTGTTTGATTTTCCTTTCAAGCGAATCCAATTCCTCCGGCATGGAGTTAATTTCAATTCTCAATTTCGAAGCCGCCTCGTCAATCAAATCAATCGCCTTGTCCGGCAGAAACCTGTCCGTGATGTACCTGCTTGAAAGCTGCACTGCGGCAACTATTGCGCCGTCGGTAATTCGCACGCCGTGGTGAACCTCGTAACGCTCTTTCAATCCGCGCAGGATTGAAATGGCGTCCTCCTCGGAAGGCTCCTGAATAATCAACGGCTGAAATCTGCGCTCCAGAGCGGCGTCCTTTTCGATGTATTTTTTGTACTCTTTAAGCGTAGTGGCTCCAATTGCGTGAAGCTCGCCGCGCGCCAAGGCCGGTTTAAGAATGTTGGCGGCGTCCATTGCGCCTTCGGTTTTGCCAGCTCCAACAAGCTGATGCAGCTCGTCGATGAACAAAATAATCTCGCCGTTCGAATTTGTGATTTCCTTAATTACGGCTTTTAGCCTCTCTTCGAACTGTCCGCGGAATTGCGCGCCCGCCACAAGCGAGCCCATATCCAACGCCACGATTCGCTTGGATTTTAAATTTTCCGGAACGTCTCCGGAAACAATCCTTTGAGCAATTCCCTCTGCGATTGCGGTTTTACCCACGCCGGGTTCGCCAATTAAAACGGGATTATTCTTCGTTCGCCGCGAGAGCACTTGCAGAACCCGCCGGATTTCCTCGTCCCTTCCGATTACCGGGTCAAGCTTTCCCTGCTTTGCAAGCTCGGTTAAATCCCTGCCGTATTTTTTTAACGATTGGTAAGTCTCTTCTGGATTTTGCGAAGTTACCCGCTGGTTACCACGTATTTCCTGGAGGGCTTTCAACACGTCTTCCTTCGAAGCTCCGGATTCTTTTAGAATTTTACCAGCCTTGCCGGCGTCGTCGTAAAGGGCCAAAAGCAGATGCTCGGAGGAAACGTACTCGTCCTTAAAAAGCTTTGCCTCTTCCGCCGCGCGGTCGAACAGTTTTGCGCTGTTCATTGAAAGCTGTTGATTGCCCACTCCCGCGCCGGTTACCTTCGGTAAAGATTCCAGCGCCTCGCCGATTTTTATTCGCAATCCGTTCAGGTTCATTCCCGCTTTTTGAACCGCCGCCGTTGCCGCATTGTCCGTATCCTGCAACAGCGCGGCTAAAATATGCTCCGGCTCAACAATTTGATTGTTGTAATTCTGCGCGATTTCCACAGCCTTCTGAACTGTCTCCTGCGCTTTAACAGTCATTTTGTTAAAATTAAACGCCATTTATTTCACCTTTAATTTATTTTTTAATCTTAATTTTCGAAAATAATTTGTTTATTGCAACTTTAAAAAAGGCGCTATTTAAAAACGCGCCTTTGCAGGTCGGTTTTACAAAGTAAAATAATTTTTGTTTCAAAAAAGTTCAAAATTTGAACAATTCAATATTTGAACAGTTCAAAAACAGAATAGTTAAATATTTGAATTAAAATTCCTGGCGGCGGCTTTTGCGAGCGCTCTTGTTCTATTTAAAATAAAAAGGTAAATTTAATTTTAAAATTAAAAGGTAACCAATGGAACTTAACGACGTAATAATAGCCCTCGCCACGCCGGCGGGTTCCGGAGCGATTAGCGTTGTTCGCCTTAGCGGAAAGAAGAGCGTTGAAATTGCCGCTAAAGTTTTTAAATCCAAGTCGGACATTTTAACGGCGGAAACCCACACGGTTCATTACGGCAAAATCGTGAACGCAACGGGCGAAACAATCGACGACGTGTTGCTGACCGTATTCCGGGAACCGCACTCTTACACGGGGGAGAACTCGGTTGAAATTAGCTCTCACGGCAATCCCCTAATTGCCGAAAAAATAATAGGGGTTTTTCTTGAACTGGGCGCAAGGTTAGCCGAGCCGGGCGAATTCACAAGGCGCGCTTTTTTGAACGGCAAAATGGATTTGGCGCAGGCGGAAGCCGTGGCGGATTTAATTAATTCCCGCGCGGAAGCTTCCCTGAAGGGAGCCAGAAATCAACTGGACGGACTCCTTTCCAAAAGGGTGGAGAATTTAAGGCGGGGTCTGCTGGAAATTTCTTCCCTCATTGAAATTGAACTTGATTTCGCCGAGGAGGATTTGGAATTCATTTCAAAAGAAAAAGCAATCAATATGATTAAAAAAATAGTCGGCGAAGTGGATTTCTTAATAGATTCGTTTAAATTCGGAAAGATTGTGCGAGAGGGCATTAACGCCACAATTGTTGGCAAACCCAACGTGGGCAAATCTTCTCTTTTGAATTACATTCTTAAAGAATCCCGAGCTATTGTTAGTCACATTCCCGGCACTACAAGGGACGTGATTACGGAGGAGG
>JALWSN010000479.1 GCA_027080245.1 Ignavibacteriales bacterium
CTTGCCCCCTGATTGTAACGGTTTTATTCAGTACTTTTTCTACGTCCGCTTTGTAAATGTAAATTTTGTCGCCGGGTTCAAGCTTCATGTTGTAAGAAGGATCATTCAATAGCTTTTTAAGGCTAAAAGGAATGATTTTAGTAGTGTAGCCGTCAGGATTAAATCTAATCAGGTCGCCCCTCTGTAAATAAGCCTTGCCTCTGAAAAACGGATCTTCCAATCCGCCGGCTTTAAATACCATGTCGTAAAGCGTAATGCTGTCGGCGTAGGTCATTGTTACGGGGGTTTTAACGTAACCACTAATGGAAACGGTTTTTAAGTCTTTTAAGTCGTAAATTGAGTAAATTTTTACGCTGTCCTGGGGTTGTAATTGTACATTATTTAATTCGTCGCCGTTCAAGGCTTTTCCCAAGTCAAATGTAAGGAATTCTTTTGTAGAATCAGGTCTGGTTCTAATAATATCGGCTTTACCCAAATAAGCCTCAGGTCTTATTCCGTAGGCTTCTTTAATTAAATCTTTAATTCGCGGCGTTTTTGCCAATTCGTATGTTCCCGGTCTGTAAACAGCCCCGCTAATTTCTACGTAATTTTTAAGTTCATTCAATATTGAATAAATTTTTACGGAATCACCGTCGTAAAGAGTAAAATCTTTTTTCTTGCTATTTAAAATTGTATTTAAATTAACGTCAATAACTTTCCTTTCCAATGAATAATACTTCCTTTCCGAAAATGGTATTATTCTGCTTATTGTGGCTCTGTCCGTGTAAGCGGTAGGTTTCAATCCAGCGGCGTATTCAATCAACTTCTTAATATTTTCATTTTGTTTCAATTCGTAAATTGCCGGTCTTTTTACTTCTCCGGAAATTGAGACGGTTTTCAATCTTGGGGGAACAAAAACAATATCGTTGTTTTGCAATCTAATATCGCCAATTAGTTTGCCTTTCAAAAGGTAATCGTACAAATCTACTTTGGTGACAACTTTATTGTGCCGGATTACTCTAATTTCCCTCAAACTACCTGAAACCAACGGACCTCCAACGCTGTAGAGGGCGTTAAAAACAGTAGAATAACTGCTGATGTTGTAACCGCCGGGTTGCGCAACTTCGCCAAGTACGAAAATTCTTATTGGTCTTAATTTTGCCAGACTAACGTCCAAAAATACTGTGGGCGGATTTTTCTTCAATCCCTCGTAAAATTTGGAAAGAAAATTCTTCAATTTCTTCTGCAAATTTTTGTAAGTAATTCCAGAAACGAAAAATTGTCCGGCGGTGGGAATAAAAATATTTCCTTGCTGGTCGACTGTTAACTGATATTGAAATTGTACCGCGCCCCAGATGTAAATTTGCAGTACGTCGCCCGGACCAATAATGTAGCCGGGATCAATCGGTCCGATTTCATTGGGTTTAAATGCGGCGGGAATGTTTTTGAAAATATTGTAACCAAAGTAACTCAAACCGCCTTTTTTAGTCGGAGCGGTATTTTTCGCCGCTTTAGCCGGAGTTGCTACAGGCGTTTTTTTTGCCGGAGGAGGCACGGGAGGTAGCGAAGGCTTAATAGATTTTGTGCCAGCGGCTTTACTCTCTGCCGTTTTTTTTCCCGTGATGTAAGTAGCAATAAATTGGTCGTAGCTAATGCCATATTGTTTGGCTAACTTCCTTGCGTCAGCCTCGGTCATATTTCGCTTTTTTAACTCGGCTTGAATATCCGAAGTCGTAGTTATACCTTTCGATTTAAGTTCGGCCGCTATTTGCGCTTCGGATTGCGCAAAACTTGTAACGCTGAAAATTGAGAACAATAAAATTGTCAGTAAAATATTTTTCTTCATGTTTATTCCCACACAATTTATTAAAATTTGTTTTTAAGCTTTGTGAACTTTTCCGTTTTTAATTCCTTTTTTCTTAAAGGCGTTCCTTGTGTCCAAAATTAAATTTGCGTACGAATGAATAAATTCGTAATCGTAATCGTCGTGGTCGGTGCTTAGCAAAACCAAGTCGTACTTGGCAAGATTTTCCGCTGTCAAGTCAATTGAATTCATGTTGTACTTGTATTTCCTTGTCGGCGGTAGGGTAGGGATGTAAGGGTCGTTGTAATCTACCTGCGCGCCGCGTTCCCGTAAAATTTCAATTAATTTTAACGAGGGCGATTCCCGCATATCGTCAACATTCTTTTTGTAAGCCACTCCTAAAATTAAAATTTTTGAACCTTTTAGCGCTTTTTTATTTTCGTTCAGCGTTTCCATTGCGCGTTGAACCACGTAATAAGGCTGGTAGGTGTTTATTTCTCCCGCTAACTCAATGAACTTTGTGTTTACTTCGTATTCACGCGCTTTCCAAGTTAAGTAAAAGGGATCGATTGGAATGCAGTGTCCTCCTAAACCTGGTCCCGGGTAAAACGCTTTGAACCCGAATGGCTTGGTGCTTGCGGCTTCAATTACTTCCCAAACGTCGATGCCCATTTTCTGAAAAACCATTTTCAATTCATTTACAAGCGCAATGTTAATCGAACGGTAAACGTTTTCAACTATTTTTGTTGCTTCCGCAACTTTCGGTGATGTAACTGGCACTGTTTTTACTATTACCTGATTGTAAAGACTTTGAGCTACCTCCAGACAATTCGGCGTTACGCCGCCAACGACTTTTGGAATTGTTTTTGTATTGAACTCGGGATTGTTGGGATCTTCGCGTTCGGGACTGTAAGCTAAAAAGAAATCCCGCCCAACAACAAATTTTTCGGGAAGTTCGTAAGAAATATTTCCCGTCGAAGGAGTCTCGTCTTCGGGAAGCAACGCAAGTTTGTTTTTTGCCTGCTGAACCGGAGCTTCTTCGAATAACGGTAGAAGCAATTCTTCGGTGGTTCCCGGATAAGTTGTGGATTCGAGAGTAACAAGCTGTCCCTTGCGTAAATATTTCTGAATTGTTTTTGCCGTAGATTCAACAAAACTCAAGTCCGGCTCGCGGTGTTTATTTAAAGGTGTAGGAACACAAATAATCAAAGCGTCCGCTTCGGGAATTCTACTGAAATCAGTTGTGGCGGTAAAATACCCGGCTTCAACGCTTCGGGAGATTCTTTCCGCGGGAATGTGTTTAATGTAAGTTTGCTTTCCGTTTAATTTTTCAACTTTCTTTTCGTCCAGATCAAAACCAATTACTTCAATATTGTTCTCGGCAAATTCAAGCGCTAAAGGCAACCCGACGTAACCCAACCCCAGAATGCCAACTTTAATTGTTCCGTCCGCTATTTTAGTTAAAAATAATTCCTTGTAGTCCACAATGTCCTCTGAATTTAAGGTTAGTTATTTTAATTTAGAAAAGAAGGAAATTCAATTCCCACAATTTTTTACCTCAACTAAAAGAAAAAACTTTGCAAATATAAAAACTTTTATTC
>JALWSN010000480.1 GCA_027080245.1 Ignavibacteriales bacterium
CGAAGAAACAATTCCGCCTGCGTAACCCGAGCCTTCGCCCGCCGGGAACAAGCCTTCAATGTTAACGTGTTGAAGAGATTCTTTATTCCTTAATATTCTTACCGGCGAGCTTGTTCGAGTTTCCGGGGCCAAAATCTGTCCCTGCTCCCAAAATCTCATCTTCATTTTTTTATTAAATATTTTAAAACTTTGCTTTAGCCTGTTTACTAAAAATTCGGGAAACTCGGAGTGCAGCGGAACGGAAGTAATTCCGGGCAGGTAAGAAGTAGGGAACAATGAATCCGACATTTTCCCTTCGACGAAATCCTTGATTTTCTGCGCTGGTGCGGTTTGATTGCTTCCGCCTAATTGCCAGGCTTTTGTTTCAAGCTCCTTCTGGAATTCAATACCCGCAAGCTCGCCGAAAGCGCCGTAGTTCTTAAGCTCTTCAATTCCCACGGTTGTTACAACGCCAGCGTTGGCAAATGGCGAATTCCTTTTTGAAACAGACATTCCATTTAAAACTAATTCTTGCGAGTCCGTTGATGCAGGAATAATCATTCCCCCGGGACACATGCAAAAAGAATAAACTCCTCTCCTGTCCACCTGACAAGTAAGATTGTAAGCCGCGGCGGGAAGGTTGAGATGCCTTTCCTTCGAATGATATTGAACAAAGTCAATTATTGTTTGGGGATGTTCAGCCCGAACTCCCACGGCAAATTCTTTGAATTTTATTGTCCAGTTTTTTTTGTTAAATAGATAGTAAATATCTCTTGCCGAATGTCCCGTAGCTAAAATGACCGCGTCGGCGGTGAACTCTTCGGCATCGTTAACCACAACGCCTTTAATTCTACCGCCGGTCACTATTAAGTCGGTTACTTTGCTTTGGAAATGAATTTCGCCCCCGCGTTCCAAAATCAAGTTTCGCATTTCCTTAATTATTTTAGGCAATTTGTTTGAACCGAGATGAGGGTGGGAATCAATAAGGATGTCTTGCGGCGCGCCAAATTTTACAAAGGTTTCCAAAATTTTTTTTACGTTTCCTCTCTTTTTCGAACGCGTGTAAAGTTTGCCGTCGCTGAAAGCGCCCGCTCCGCCCTCGCCAAAAGTGTAGTTGGAAGTTTTATTTACAATCCTTTGTTTGATTTGTTTTGCAATGTCGCGCCTGCGGGATTGGACGTCCTTGCCTTGTTCAAAAATAACGGGCTTCAAGCCAAGCTCCAAAAGTCGAAGGGCCGCAAACAAACCGGCCGGACCGCTTCCCACAATGATTACGGGCTTAGAAGCTTCAACATACTGATAATTAAAGGTAATCGGGGACTCGTGGGGATTTTCGCCAATAAATACAAGTATTTTCAGGAAGTAATGGGGAACCTTTTTCCTTGCGTCTATTGAGCGTTTGACAATCTTAACCGATTTTATTTCAGCCGCATTAATTTTTAATTTATTTGCGGCAATTTTTTTTACCGTTTCGTAATCGCCGTAGTAATCGGGGTGCAACAATATTTGCAATTCTTTAACCATTGCGAACCCCTTTGTTTACGGGGTAAAATCTTTCGGAAGAAAAAATCAAAACGTTCCTTTCAGACGTCCGCCGTCCACTTGCACTGTAGTGCCGGTAACATACGCCGCCTGTTCGGAAGCGAGGAAAACAACCATTGCGGCAATTTCTTCCGGCTTACCCAATCTTTTCAAGGGAATGCTTGAAGCCATTTCGGCAAGAATTTCTTCGTGGGATTTTTCCGCCTTTTTTGCTTTTTCCACTGCTAATTCGTAAAGCCTTGCGGTTAATGTAAAGCCGGGCGCAACGTTGTTAACGGTAATGTTGTACTTGCCGATTTGCTGGCTTAATGTTTTGGCAAAGGCAATCAACCCTGTTCGGAAAACGTTTGACAACATTAAATTATCGATCGGCTCTTTAACGGAAACGGAGGTAACGTTAACAATTCTTCCCCAATTGTTCTTTTTCATCGAAGGAAGAACCAGCCTTGTAAGCCGAACGGCGCTCATTAAAACTTGGTCGTAACCATTCAGAAAGTCTTTGTCATCAAGGTCGTCAAAAAAGCCCGGGCGCGGTCCGCCGCAATTGTTGACTAAAATATCAATTCCGCCGAAAGTTTCCGTTACTGCATTAACAAGGTTGTTCAAATCTTCGGGGTTGTTCAAATCGCAAACAACGGAAAGGGGTTCAACGCCGTAAATAGCGGCAATGTCGCTTGCGGCGTTATTCAGGTTTTCAGGATTGCTTGAACAGATTGCCACTTTGCAGCCTTCCTGAATAAACATTTCCGCGGTCGACCTGCCAATGCCCTTGCTGGAAGCGGTAACCAAAACGCGCTTTCCTTTTATTCCTAATTCCATATTGCCTCCCTTATTTAATCATCTGATTAAATAAAATTTTTTCTACTGTTAAAATTACTTTTGTAAAGCAAAAAATTTTTCAGTAAAAAGGATTTTAATAAATCGTTTTTTATTTTCTTCAAAAATAAGGATGCTAAATAAGTTAAAGCTTAGCGCTCAAATTACGGCATTCTTTTACGCTTACAATCAGAGCGCTAAGCTATTTTGGCTATTCGGGGTTAACCTTCGTGTTTAACTTTAAATCCTTTAAGCATCCAATTCTTAGCCAGCACAAGCGCAATGGGGCTAACGATAGCAATCAATCCGTAAATGAACCAGAGCAAGCCCGTGTGCATTTGCGCCGGAGGAGTGTTCTCGGGGCAATATTTCATTAAGAACCAACCGGAGTAAAAGCCCGTAACCACTTTGGTTAAGAACCATGGAAACTGTCCAACGCCCATGTACAAGCCAGTTTTGCCTTCCGGAGCTATTTCGGCAATCCATTGCAAAAAGCGAGGCTGCCACATTGCTTCGCCAATAGTCATGAACAGTACGTAAGTAAGGAACAGAATTACATTGGGTCCGAAAGCCAATAAGAAAGTGGGGATTGCCATTGTGAACGTTCCGTAAATCATCATTTTGTAGACGTTTGCGTTCGATGTTAATCCGGCCACAAGCGGGGTTAAAAAGAAAATTAAAATCGGATTTAAATTTGTAAATACTTCAAAGTACTGGCTCACAACGGTTCCCTGAAACGCTCTGTCCAAATAATACGGTAGCGTAAGCCAATTGTGAGCGAACAGAGTTTGAACGGGAATCAAAATAAAAATGAAGAATGTAAATCTTACGTCTCTGAAAGGATGGTAAGGGCGGCGTTTCAGATAATCCCAAACCGCAAATGCAACCATTACGACCATTAAAATAAAGGCGACGTCGATTGTTAAATTCAAACCAAACAAGTTAAAGTTGAAAACAATGTTGATTGAATTTTTAATCCCAAAATCGGAAAGCAAAAAGAAGATTA
>JALWSN010000481.1:0-809 GCA_027080245.1 Ignavibacteriales bacterium
GTGATAAAGTCCGAAGAATTAGACAAAACCGCCGAACTTTTTGATGAAACATTACGAGGATTAATTTACGGAAATAAGACATTGCCTCCTTGCGAGGACGAATTAACATTAAAGCAACTAAAAAAAATACAATCTCTTTGGGAGCCTTTCTTCAAGAATATTAAAGTTTTAGAAAATAATCCACGTGACAAGGCAGCGCTTAATTATCTAATAGCCAACAATATTCCATTATTGCAAGAGATGAACAAAGCCGTAAAATTGTTCGAAACAAATTCCAACTCCAAATTTGGATTAATTAAAATATTCGCAGTAATCTTAGGAGCGCTAACTATTCTAACTATTGGATTCATTCTTTTCGCATCCAAAAGAAAGTTAATCGAACCGATTGAAAAGCTTTCAAAGGTTACCAAGCAAATTGCAGGCGGAGATTTGAACGTTTTGCTCGATTTCAAATACAATAATGAATTCGACGAGTTGGGGAAATCATTCGAAGAACTTGCAAAAAATATTAAAAGCTATCAAGAAGAATTAATTGCTGAAAAGGAATCAATTCAACGTAAAGTGGACGAAGCGGTAGCTCGGGCGGAAGAAGAAAACGCATACTTGACCGAAAGCGTCAATAGAATTGTGGACATCATGGAACAGGTTGCCGGGGGAGATTTAACTGTTTCCGTGGAAGTTCGAGAAGGCGACAGCGCCAATATTCAAAGGCTTTTCAACAACTTCAACAATTTAATAAATAAAATCAGGGAAATTATTGTTAATATAACGGAAGCCGTTCAGTCAACGGCAAGCGCAAGCGCGCAAAT
>JALWSN010000481.1:819-12927 GCA_027080245.1 Ignavibacteriales bacterium
GCGTGGAAGAAATGGCAGCCGGAGCTCAGGAACAAAGCAGCCAAACTTCCGAAGTGGCTTCCGCAATCGAAGAAATGACGAAAACAATACTAGAGACGGCTGAAAATGCAAGTAGAGCTGCCGCCGCTTCCAAAGAATCAAGCGACTATGCAAAAGAAGGCGAAGTTAAGGTTAATCAAACAAAAGAAGGAATGATGAACATTAAAAACGCCACTAACGGAATAGCGCGGGTAATCTCCTCGCTGACGGAAAAAACGGAACAGATCGACGAAATAACTCAAATAATAGACGAAATTGCCGACCAAACAAATCTGTTAGCATTGAATGCTGCAATAGAAGCCGCGCGCGCCGGCGAGCACGGACGGGGGTTTGCGGTGGTTGCCGACGAAGTAAGAAAATTAGCTGAGCGCACAACCAAAGCTACTCAGGAAATTACCGAAACAATTAAAGCAATTCAAAAGGAAGCCAAACAGGCAAACGAATCGATGTCCTACGCTGAAGAAGTTGTGGATAAGGGAGCTTCGTTAGCAGATGAAATTGAGGAAGCGCTAAAGCAAATTCTTGTTAGCGCGGAAAATGTGGCGATGGAAATTAATCAAGTTGCCGCCGCAAGCGAACAGCAATCCAGCACGGCCGAAGAAATTACCAGAAGCGTGGAAGCCATAAATAACGTAGCTAACGAGTCCGCTTCAGGAGTTCAACAGATTGCGCAAGCCGTTACGGAACTCAATAGATTTACCGAAAACTTAAATAATCTGATTGCAAAGTTTAAGCTCGGTAGCGGGAACGGCTCTAAAGCCGATTACGCGATGCAAAGCAACGGCTCACTTTCGTTTCAAGCGTAATTAAATGCGTGTCGAATAGAAAATTGACGCACGCAACATGCAGGATGGGTGAGTAACCCGCCTCCTTCCGCAGAATGTGAGATACGGCGAGATAAGTCCGCCTTTTCTTTTATTGTGCCAGATAGTCCGGGCAAGCCGGATGATTGAGGTAGATTTCGTTTTTTAGAATTTTTTGTTCTTGGTGCGTAGTTCTTGGTTGATTTTTTTAAAAGGGAAATTGTTAAGAAACAATCTGTCAATTGCGAATACCTAAAGAATTGCAACGGCGTCCAAAGGTAAAATCGCCCTCCACTAATTGCTTAGAAGATGTTCCTTAAAAATTTCAGTTCAAACGATTCTCGGCTACCCTATCATCCAGTAATCCAACAATCCATCACTTCATCCACGCTCTATTCTTAACCATAAAAATCAATAAATACTTACGTTAGTATGGCAGTCCCAGATTAACTTGCACTACCGCGCCGAAATTATTTCCGGAGAATAAAGGTTCCCCCTTGCCCAAATTGGCGAATTTCACCCCGCTTTCATTCTCTAAATTATTTATTTTAAAAAACGAGTAAGTAATTGTCCCTTCAAGTGTTAAATAATAAGGAATTATCTGAATAATCAAACCGCTCCCAACGTAGTAACTTAAATCCGTTTTAGTGTTTTGGTATTTTGTTTGAGAGATTTTTCCTCCCTGATGCCCTGTTACTTCCAAATGCGCGGAATAAAATGTTAACGCGCCTTCCACTAATTTTAAATAAAAAATGCTTGTTAAGTGGAAACCGAAATCCAGCCCGATGCCCCAATAGTTCATTTTAAGTTTGTAAACATTTTTATCGCCCGCCACAAACGGGGAAAAGTAAGTGTGCTCCTCGTTTAACAATTCGTAAAAAGCCTTGGCGGAAACGAACAAACCGCTAAACTTCGCCCTGAAAATATTCGCTCCAAGTCTGTAGCCTTGAGCCTGTCCGAATTTTTCGCTCAAATCCTTTACACCTATTGTTCCCTTAAAATAAGTTTGGGCGATAGTCTTGTTGAAATTATCAGCAGTGTAACGCTGGATAGCCAACCCGCCGTAAAAACCGCTCATTCCAAGGCAGCCAAATCCGCATGATTGCGCTTGCGTCTGCGTGAAAAATATTCCCGCTAAAACGATTGCTTTGATTAATTTCAAAACTTCCCCAAATAGTAAAAATTGAATATTACAATATACTAAAACTTTCTAAAATTGAATAAAGTAACATGGCTTTTAATTAAGAATGATTTACAATTCAAACTAATTCAAAGGCCAGTAAAATCCCGCCACAAAAGAACCGAGAGGATAGTAATCGTATCTACTAAAAGGTAAAAAGCTTACCCAAAAAGATTTTGAGCCGTAATTGTAAATAATATTCGGTGAAATGAACCCTGGGAATCCGATTACGGGCTGCAAGGCGATTGAAGAATTTTGAGAAACCTTGAACAGCAAATATGGGTAAATTGAAGGGTAAGCAAAAAGTAAATTTGTATTTGAGCTTATTAAACCTTCATTTTGGGCTTTGTTTCTGAAATTGTAAAACTCTCCGAATTCAATTCCGCCCGTAAACGTTAAACCTACGCCAAGCTTAACGTATTCCCAAAAGTTAATGTGAAAGCCAAGTTTTACCTGCGGTCCGAATCCGAGAAAATTTTTATAGCCGTTGTAGCCAACAGGCATTCCGGCAACTTTGTAAAATCCGCCGTAACCGAAGAGCGAAATATTAAAATTGTAAAATTTCTCCGCGAATGCGCGCCCGTAATTTACCCTGCCGTACATATTAATTTCGTTGCTGTGGTTTACCGCTCCCGTGCCGCCTTCAACGCCTAAAAACGTTACGTGCTTCTTGTAATTTTGCGGCGGAAGAAAATACATTGCCGACGACCTTGTGCCAGCAACGGCTGGGTAGTAACTGCGAATGCAACCGCTAAGAGAAAAGCCAAGAATTAGCAGAGCGGAAACTTTCTGCAGAAATCTTTTTCTAAACTTCTGCCTGTGGTTGAAAAATTGTTTGAACAAAATTTTCATTTGCGTTGTCCTTTATTTGATTGACAAAATTTCCCTTTGCTGAAAAAATCTCAACCTCAGTCTTAACCTCAACCCGCCAATCCATTTACTTCATTCAAATACTTTAACGAAAATTCATCCGCCAATTCCTGCGATTTTGCTTCGGCGTAAATTCTGATTATCGGCTCGGTATTGGATTTTCTGAAATGAACCCAATGATCTGGGAAATCCACCCTTAGTCCGTCGTCGGTGTTGATTTGCGCCCTCGCGTATTTGTCGGTTAGCTTTTGGATTATTTCGTCGGGGTCCTTCCCCCCGATTTCAATCTTCCTTTTGGAAATGAAATATTGCGGTAGGGAATTTTTCAATTGACTCATTGTTCCGCCGAATTCAAGCAAATGCTGAAGCGTAAGAGCCGTTCCCACCAAAGCGTCCCGTCCGTAATGAACGGCGGGGTAAATAACGCCGCCGCTTCCTTCGCCGCCAATTACGGCGTCTACCTCTTTCATCTTTTTAACCACGTTAGCCTCGCCAACTGCCGAGCGGTAGACTTTGCAACCGGCGGCATCCGCTACGTCTTCTACAGCCCGGGTAGTGGAAAGGTTTACCACTACGTTTCCCTTCTCTTTTGAAAGAATAAATTTCACCGCTTGAACTATTGTGTATTCCTCGTTGAACGGCTCGCCGTTTTCCGTCATTAAAACCAATCTGTCCACGTCCGGGTCGACGACAATTCCCAAATCCACTTCATGTTTTTTAATTGCCTCCACGGTTCTTGTCAAATTTTGCGGAATTGGTTCCGGTAACCGTGGGAAAATTCCCGTTTTCTCGCAATCGATTTTAATTACCTCGCAGCCCAATTCCTCAAGAAATTCGGGCATTACATACGAGCCGGCTCCGTTAACGCAATCGAGCAGAACTTTAAACTTTCGTTTTCGAATAGCTCCCACATTGATGTGCCTAATTTCCAGCGCGGCTTGCATGTGAAGTTTTAAGCCTTCGCTGAATTTTGTGTATTTGCCAAGTTCGTTCCAGCTTTTGTAATTTTCCTGAGCTGTCTTAAAATTGGCAAGCATCTTTTGATTTTCTTCCGGCGTCATGAACTCACCATTGGAATTTAATAACTTCAACGCGTTCCACTCGTTCGGATTGTGGCTTGCTGAAATTGAAATGCCGCCCTGCGCGTTTAATTTTTTAACGTTGTAAAGCACCGTGGGAGTAGGGCAAACGCCGATGTCAATCACCTCGAAGCCCTTGGCTATTAGGGTTCCTACCACTAAGGATTTTACCATGTCCCTTGAAA
Organism: Ignavibacteriales bacterium; assembly: GCA_027080245.1. Lineage (GTDB taxonomy): Bacteria > Bacteroidota > Ignavibacteria > Ignavibacteriales > Melioribacteraceae > WFQV01. The sequence goes on from JALWSN010000481.1 coordinate 4,976, forward strand.
TTCTGCCGTCGTTGCCAATTACAATTTTTCCGCCGCCGCAAAAATCGGCGTAAGCGGAGGCGTACTCAACAATTGAATGCGGGTCTAATCCAGCGCCAACAACGCCTCTGATGCCGGAAACGCTTACCATTAAAGTTTTCATCATTTCCCTGATTTTACTTAATAATTTTAATTAGTAAATTAAAAAAGAAAAATTACTGAAAACAAATTTGATTTAAAAATAAAATAACTTTAGTTTTACCGATTTAATGAGAAAGAAAAAATAAATTCTTCTAAATTGAGAGAGAGAGAAAGCAACTAAGTTATTCACAATCAACAGGGGTCGCCACAATGAATTCAAAAATACCAAATCTAATCATCCTGCTTCTTATTTTAACAAGTAGCGCGATCTACGCCGGCAATACTGGCAAAATTTCCGGCACTGTAAAAGACAAACAAACGGGCGAGCCGCTTCCGTATGCTAACGTTGTAATTAACGGCACTACACTGGGCGCGGCTACCGACGTTAACGGCTTTTACACAATATTGAACGTACCGCCGGGCGTTTACAGCGTTACAGCTTCGGTTATCGGTTACCAAAAACAAACTTTCAAGGACGTTCGCGTGAACGTCGATTTTACCACGAGGCTCGATTTCGAACTTTCTCAGGGTTCAATTCAAATGCAAGCCGTTGTGGTTGAGGGGGAGAGAAATCCTTTAATACGTCAGGATTTAACTAACCCGCAAGTGGCTATTACTTCCGAAAGCATTGAACAATTGCCCGTCGACCAAATTTCGGACATTATTAAACTTACAGCAGGCGTTACCGTTGGAGACAACGGCGCCATACACGTGCGCGGCGGTTACGGCAACGAGATAGCTTACACCCTTAACGGCGTTTCGCTTAACGATCCTTACGGCAACAATCGTTCCGTTGGACTTGCCACTAACGCCGTTAAAGAAGTTTCCCTTTCGGCCGGAACGTTTAGCGCCGAGTACGGCAACGCTCTTAGCGGCGTAGTAAATTACGTTACCAAGGAAGGCGGAAATAATATTTCTTTTAGCCTTAGAGGTTATTCGGGCGATTTTGTTTCGACCAGAACATCGCTTTTCGACCACATAGACGCTATCGACCCTCTTAACAGAGCGCGTATGGAAGGAACGATTGGCGGACCGGTTCCCTTTACCAATAAAAAATTAAAATTCTTCGCCTCAAGCGTTTTTGAAAATTTCAAAGGCTACCTTTATGGCATCAGGCTCTACAGACCTTCGGATTCTTACTTGACGAGGGAAACATTTAAAAAAGACGACCCGCGTCACGGGGTGTTTACCGACCCGTATTTCTTTAGACCATACGATTCAACAAGCACGGGCCTGCCAACGGGAGACGGAAAGTACGTACCGATGAACCCTTCGCAAAATTTTAATTTCCAAGGCAATATTTCTTACGCCTTCTCTTCGTTGCTTAAATTAAAATACGAAGTGGTTTACGACAAAGGTTGGTACAGGTCTTACAACCGGGCTTACAAATTTAATCCCGACGGAATTGGTACAAATTATGCCGATGGAATAATTCAAACCTTAAGCCTTGTGCATACGCTTAACGATCATATGTTCTACACGTTGAAAGCTTCCTATGGTTACCATCGCGCTCAGCATTATTTGTACAAGAATTACTGGGACAAACGTTACCTGCCCACGCTTTACGCCCGCGGCATAAGCGTTACGGGCTTTTTAGCCGGGGGTACGGACAATTCCCGGTTTTTCCGCGAAACAAAAACAATGTCCTTCAAAGGCGATTTGGTTGCGCAACTTTTCGAGCACCACGAAATTAAATTCGGCTTCGAAGCACGCTTCCACAATCTGTTCGTAGAAAGTTACAACGTGCAAATTCGTAAAGCCGACGGTAGCAACATCATCACCGACGATTTGCTTTACGACAGCACGCTTAAAATTATTCGTTACAAACCCGATCCTAACAAAGAACCTTCGTTGATTACGCGATATCGTAAATTTCCACTAGACGGTTCGATTTACATTCAGGACAAAATTGAATTGGCTAAAACTTTAATTCTTAACGTCGGTTTGCGTTACGAATACTTTGATCCCAAATCCGAATACAATGCTAATTTAAGCCAGGATTTACAGGATTTAAAATTCGGCTACATTACGCGAAGCCTAAAAAAGGCTCCTCCTAAACAACATCTTTCGCCGAGAATTAGTTTCTCGTTCCCTATTACGGACAAAGGCGTAATCAGATTCAGTTACGGGCATTTTTATCAAATAGGCTCGTTGGCAAGCCTTTACAGAAACTACAATTACTACGTTACCAATTTTGGCAGTTCGCCTACTTTTGGTAATCCCAACGTGAATATGCAAAAATCCGTTCAATACGAAATGGGCTTGCAGCAACAGTTAGCCGAAAACTTAAAATTGGATTTAACGGCTTACTACAAGGACGTTCGAGATTACATTTACACTCAAACAGTCTTTACTCCTACGGGCAGGCAATACCGCGTGCTTACGAACTTGGCTTATTCAAATGTAAAAGGAATAAGCGTTTCTTTTTACAAGCGTCGCGCGCCGGGTAGCCTGTTTTCCGCAAGGTTGGATTACACTTTCCAGATTGCCGAAGGCAACAGAACTTACCCAACCGACGAGTTGTTTTTCAGCGAAGTTTCCGGCAAGCAATCGGAAACTTACCTTGTGCCTCTCGGATTCGACCGACAGCACGTAATTAACGCTACAATTCAATTGAATAAACCAAATAACTGGGCTTTAGGAATAATAGGCAACTTTCAAACCGGAACTCCTTACACGCCTATTTTGCCGTCCACTATTCCGAATACCATTACCTATCAACAAAATTCAGATAGGCAGCCGGTTCAATGGAACGTGGATCTGAAGTTCGAAAAGTTCTTCAAAATTGGTAGGTTCAAATATTCTCTATTCTTACAAGTGCGCAATTTGTTCGACACTCAAAACGAACGTTACGTATACGCAAGTACCGGTAGGGCTCTTTACGCGGTCGAGCAAACCAGCAACGCTACTCAGTTTTACGACATTCGTAGAAGAATATTGAACCACGATCCAGGTTTGTTTGGAATCGACGAAATCAATCAATATTATTCCAAGCGACCCGAAAGGGTTAGCAGACCCAGAGAAGTTATGGTTGGTTTTTCAATAATATTTAATTAAAAGGAATAATGACCATGAAAAAAATATTTTTAATAATTCTGTTAATTTTCTTTGGGGGAGCGTTAATTAGTAAAACGTCGGCTCAGGAAACCGATAAATACGGCAATCCGATGCTGAAAAAACTAACCGACGCGGACGCTCAAAGAATTTTCGGGGATATGTATGCGCCTAAATATTTAAAGACGACGGGCGACCCCCGACAAATTAAAGAATCGATTATTAGCGGAAATAAAATTACAACAATATTATTTAACTATGGTTCTATTTGCGCGCCGAACAGATTAAGTAATATTGCCGATTTGGTTTGGCAGGGGCTGGGCTACGGTTTCGAATTCGGTCCTCTTGCCGCAGCCGAAGTGGTTGGAGACTCGGGGCAAACGCTTCACATTGTGGACGATTCTTTCATCCGCACTTTTCAAGGGGATTACGACCCCACAGGAACAATTAAATGGGGCTGGCTGCCTACGCCTGGTTACGTGGACACCACCCAGAACGAAATTGCCAGATTGGATATTGGCGACAAGAACGGTGACGGAAAACCCGATTCCTGGCCCGACTCGTGGTACAATCCTAAAGTTGGTAAGTATTTGTGGCCTGCTTTCCTTGGGGACGAAGCCACCGCGCCTGACGAAGAAGTTTACTACGTTGACGACGATTTTACCAACGCCGAATTCCCCTATCATCCATCGTTAACCGACTCTACGATGAGGGGACTTGGGCTTAGCATGGAAGTGCGAATAGCCCAATTTAACAACCCTCTTGCAGAGGACATAATGTTCCTTGTTTACAACATTACCAATGTTAGCGACAAAAAAATAGAAAAAGCCTATTTTGGAATGCAAGGCGACCCCCACGTTGGCGGTGCGGCAGATTACGCCGACGACTGGGCGGGGTTCATTGACCCGTTCGGAAATTCACTTCAAGGTTCGGGCTTTCCGCAACGTTCCAGAAACATGGTTTACGCTTGGGACGACCCGCCTGTTGGAATGAACGGACACCCGACGGGTTATTTCGGGTGGAAATTCCTCGAATCGCCCTCTAACTCGACTGATAATTTTGACAACGACGACGACGGAATTACCGACGAGACGCCGGAAAACAGCGCGGGATATTACATCGATGGCGTTAACGTTCCGCTGACCACGGGAATTAGCGACGTTCAAAAATACACAGCCGTTTACGGTGCGCCTCATCCAAGATGGTCGGGAGACGAGGACGGCGATTGGAACCCATTGTTCGACGACGTAGGAATTGACGGAATCGGACCTAAATCGGCTAATTACCCGGGTCCGGATTACGGCGAAGGAGACGGAAAACCTTCTCAGGCGTGGTACGATGATTTGAACGGTAACGACAGGTACGACGCTGGCGAACCGCTGAGCGACGACAGATTGCCGGGTTACAAATGGGCAGGTTCCGAACCTAACTTCGGAATGCGCGACGTAACGGAATCCGACCAGATTGGTCTTTCCAGTTTCCACGCCGCCCCTTATACGAATTCCTTGCCTAATGTACCGATGAACGATCCCTTAATGTGGGATTGGCTCTCGGCGGACACAATAGACACTTCCCAAAAATTACTTTCCCAACCGGGAGACAATATTTTTAACTTTGGCACGGGTCCTTTGAGCCTTGAACAGGGAGAATCCCAAAGATTTTCAATGTGTATTCTCTTCGGAAACGATTTGAAGCAATTGGTTTTGAATGCCGAATCTTCGAGCAGAATTTTGGAATCCGATTACAGATTTACCAAACCTCCCGCAAAACCAAAGGTTTCCGTAGCTTCGGCTAAGGGTAAAGTAATTCTTTCGTGGGACACTTCCTCGGAAGCTTCCTTCGACCCTTATTTAAGAACTTTTGATTTCGAAGGCTACAAAATTTACCGCAGCCGCGATTACACTTTTAGCGACGTAAAATCTATTACCGACGGTTTCGGAAATAAATATCTGGGCAAACCTTTGGCGCAGTTCGACAAAATTGATAGCGTCTCCGGTTTCTCCCCCGTCGATTATCCCAACAGGGGAATTAAATATTATTTGGGCGACAACACCGGCTTGGTTCACCAGTACGTCGATTCTACCGTAACCGACGGAATTACTTATTATTACGCCGTTGTCGCTTACGACATGGGTTCCAAGGAATTTAACATTCCGCCCGCGGAAACCCAAGCGCAAATTAAGCGCGACCCCATTACCGGCGAACTCACTTTCGACGACAATACAGTAATGGTAACGCCTGGCGGAATTAGCTCCGGTTACGTTGACCCTGAAGTGGGAATTGGCGGCGTACCCGAACAAGTTGCAGGAAATTCTACCGGTTCGATTAAAATTGAAGTTTTGAATCCAATTCTTGTTCCGAACAAAACTTATTCAATAACTTTCACGAGCGATTCGGCTTACAATCTGCTCGATTCTACTGGCGTTGAGGAAGAATTTACTTCCAAAGACACCGTTTTTGTGGATTTAGGACATCGGAATATTGAACTAAGCAGCGTAGTAGTTAAGGACAAAGGCGGTAATGTAATTCCTAATAGCGACTACGTTGTTAATACGGTTACCGGAAAAATTCGAGGCGCAACTTCGGGCAAACTTCCAAAAGGAGAAATCTTTACAATTTTCTATCGCTATTTCCCGGTTTACCAAAGCCATTTACTTAACAACGAAGACGCTAATCCCGAATTCGACGGAATGAGATTATTTGTAAAAGACGATCCGCTCGACCTCGACATGGAACATTCAGGTTGGCTAAACGACGTTCAGACGGATGTAAAGGACACACTGTTTTACGACGAACGTCCCGCCGCTTATCCCGGCAATAAAGAACAGTTCAGAGGCGATTGGGAAATAAGATGGAACAATTTGGACACACTTTCCGACGGCAGTTGGGCTAACCCCGGGGACACGACTTACACAACTTTAATGAAAAAGGTTGTTTGCCCGTTTACAATTTACGACGTAACGAACAACAAACCCGCCGTTTACCTTGTGATTGAAAACGTAGCGGGCAAAAAGAACAATGGCAGATGGGATTTTGGCGAGCCGATTATTTTACGCCCGTCCGACATCGACAAACCATTCCAGACGTTTAGAACTTCTTACTATCTTAGGTTCTGGCTGCCGGATTCTTTAAGCAATCCTAAATTACCGGGTAAAGGGGACGTATTTACCGTTCGAACAACCAAGCCGTTTCAGAAAGGCGATTTGTACGTCTTCGATTCCAAAGCGCCTAAGTTCGATAAGGACAAAGCAAAAACTGCTTTGGACGACATTTACGTTGTGCCCAATCCTTACGTGGCTTACAGCGACGCCGAAAATCCCGGAAGAACTAGCCAGAAGCGCGGAGACCAAGTTCTGGAGTTCAGAAATTTACCGCCTAAGTGTACAATCAGAATTTACACAATTACCGGCGAGCTTGTGGACACTATTGAAAAGGATGACAACACAAGCATGGCTACGTGGGATTTACTCTCGTTCGAAGGACAGAGGATTGCCTACGGCGTTTACATTTACCACGTAGATGCGCCGGGCGTCGGCGAGAAAATAGGAAGATTCGCGGTAATTAAATAAATGCCTTTCAGGCAAATTAACGGAGGAATAGTTTTATGAAAAACTTAAAAAATAAAATTTTGTTAATTGCATTTCTAATATTGGGCATCTCGGGCGTAACGAGCGCTCAATTATTTAGAAGCACCTCTAAGGTAGGCACTACCGCTGCGGAATTTTTGAAAATCAACCCCGGCGGCAGAGCCGTTGGAATGGGTGGCGCATTGACGGCTATTGGTTCCGACCTTTATTCCATTTATTACAACCCCGCCGGCATTGCCGTTTCCACAAGTGCCGCGCAGGTTACTTTTAACCATGCCAATTGGCTTGCCGGGATGAGCTACGATTTTGCCGCTGGCTCGCTTTATTTGGATGGATTGGGAACCTTGTTCTCCGCTATTACAATATTTCAGGTTCCCGAGGAAAAGGTAAGGACCTTTCAACATCCCGAAGGCGACGGCAGAGTTTGGGATGCTAATTCTCTTGCTCTTTCAATTGGATTTGCGCGCCAGCTGACGGACAGATTCTCCATTGGCTTTAACGCCAAGTACATTTACGAATCTATTTGGCACAGCAGCGCTTCCTCGTTTGCGTTCGATTTCGGAACGCTTTACAAAACGCCGTTTAACGGTCTTACCATTGGCGCTTCAATTTCGAACTTTGGTTCGACAATGAGGTTAGACGGCAGGGACATCCAATTTAATTACGATCCCAACGGCGATATTAATAGCGGACCGAACAACATTCCGTCAAAATACACAACGGACGATTTCGAGTTACCTCTTTCTTTTAGAATTGGCTTTGCAATGGACGTAGTTAAAACAAGGTTCGTTCGTTTTACCGCCGCAGTTGACGCCGTCCACCCTAACGACAACAGCGAGTATTTAAACACCGGCGCCGAGCTTGCCTACAACGAAAACTTCTTTGTGCGCGTTGGGTACAAATCTCTCTTCATGAATAACGCGGAAGGCGGATTGACTTACGGAGCTGGGTTAAAATACCAATTAACCGGCGTCTTTAAAATCTACATCGATTACGGATTTGCCGACTATGGTAGATTAAACAACGTTCAATTTTTTGACATCGGATTGATATTTTAAATAAAAGCGGGGGCGGAGCAAATTCGTCCCCGCAAATTTTTGTGATTTTTGTTTGTATTTTATTTTTGAAATTTTTATTTTTGGGCTTGATTTTTTGGGCAGATAGCTCAGTCGGTAGAGCAAAGGACTGAAA